>JAURMS010000333.1 GCA_030830595.1 Gammaproteobacteria bacterium
CAGTGGCTGGCCGTGCAGTTCCAGCAGTCCCTTGTCGATGCCGCCCAGTCGGCGGCCGCGGCCACCTGCGAGCACCAGCCCGCTCACCGCGCCGATCGCTGTGCGAGAATCCGCCCCGTCAACCATTGTGGAACATGCCCATGGATACCGTGCTCGTGCAAGCGCTAGGCGTCACCATCACGCCCTGGAAGCTGGTGGGTTATTTCGGCGTCGCGCTGTTTTCCGGCCGCTGGCTGGTGCAGATCTACTACTCCCGGCGCCACCAGCGTTCGGTGATGCCGCCGCTGTTCTGGTACATGAGCATGGTTGGCAGCGTGGCGCTGCTCGCGTATTTCACCTTTGGCAAGAACGACTCGGTGGGCATCCTGTCCAACCTGTTCCCGGCGGCCGTGGCGTTCTACAACCTGACGCTGGAGCGGCGACGGATCAGGTCACCAGCGTCCAGTAGCTGACCACCGCCACCACCGCGGCAACGATCAGGTTCAAGACCGCCCCCTCACGCGACATCCGCGCGATGCTGAGCTTCTCGGTCGCATAGACGATGGCATTGGGCGCGGTGGCCACCGGCAGCATGAAGGCGCAGGAAGCCGAGATCGCCGCCGGGATCATCAGGAGTTGCGGCGGCAGGTCGAGCCCCACCGCGGCGGCGCCGAGCACCGGCATCAGCAGCGTGGTGGTGGCCGTGTTGGAGGTCAGTTCGGTCAGGAAAGTCACCACCAGGCAGACCCCGAGGATGAGAAGGAAGGCATGCAGGTGGCCGAGGCCCTGCATCGACTCGGCGATCAGCGCTGCCAGCCCGCTTTCCCCAAAGGCGCGGGCGATGCAGATGCCGCCGGCAAACAGCAGCAGCATGTTCCACGGAATGTTGCCCGCCGCCTGCCAATCGAGCAGCCGGCCTCCCTCCCGGTCGGGAACCAGGAACATTACGATCACCGCGACAAGTGCCACCGTGGATTCACCGGCCGCCTCGATGCCGAGCCACGCCGCCCAGCCGCCCAGGGGATTCTCGCGCGTGATCCAGGCCAGAATGGTCAGGCCGAAGACCCAGGCCACACGGCGTTCCGCGCTGCGCCAGGGGCCAGGCGAGGGGACGGTCATGGGCACCCCGGCACCGAGGCCCCGTCCCAGCCACCAGGCCATCAGCGGAATGGACAGCACCGCCACGGGCAGGCCGGTTTCCATCCAGCGCAGGAAGCCGTACTCCTCGCCGGTGAGAGTCTCGTAGACACCCGCGAAGATCAGGTTGGGTGGCGTGCCGATGAGCGTTGCGACGCCGCCTATCGAGGCGGCATAGGCCACCCCCAGCAGCAAGGGTGCCGCCAGCCTCGGGTCCTCTGCCCGCGCCAGCATCGCCAGGGCGATCGGCGTCATCATCAGCGTCGTGGCCGAGTTAGAGACCCACATGGAAATCAGTCCCGCGGTCACCATGAAGGCCAGCACCGCTCGACTGCCGCCGCGACCTCCCAGCAGGCGGATCATCCCGAGCGCGAGGCGCTCGTGGAGTCCTGAGCGCTCGATGGCCTTGGACAACATGAAGGCCGCCATCAGCAGCACGATCACCGTATCGCCGAGTGCCGACGCCGCCTCGCGGTGGCTCAGCACGCCGGCTAGCGGCAGGGCGGCGAAAGGCAGCAGGGACGCGGCCCCGACTGGCAGGCTCTCGAAGACCCACCAGATGGCGGTATTCAGGGTGACGGCTGCCGTCCAGCAGATCGCAGCATCGAGGCCCGCCCCCTGCAGCGCAAGGCCCAGTGCACCACCGAGCACGGGGCCCGCCACCAGGGAGGGCGCAGCGATCCTCACGCGCCGGTCCGGGGCAGCGATCTGAAGTCCGGATAGCGCCCGAGGCCCAGCAATAGCGACGCGCCGGCCACGAACAGCACTGCCGCTGCCGTCAGCATCGGATCGTAGCTGCCGGTCGAGTCCCGCACCCAGCCGTAGGCGGCGGGGGACACTGCGGCGGCAATGCCGAAGGGAACGTAGAGCATGCCGTAGATCTTCCCGTAGTGGGCCATCCCGAAGTAGCGACCAGCGAGGTAGGCGATCAGGTCTGTTTCCGCCCCGGCCGCAAAGCCCAGCATGAACGCGGCCAGGAAGGCGCCCTCGAGGGACAGTGAATCGCCGGCCAGCAGCATGCAGGAGATGACGGGCATGCACAGTACCGGGAAGGTAACCGCCGGTGCCCAGATGCGATCCAGCAGTGCGCCTGTGATCAGTCGCCCGGCCAGGATGCTGAGTCCCAGTCCGCTCATCACCACCGGCGCGCTGTCGCCCAGTCCGTGCCCCTTCAGCATCTCCGGAAAGTGGATATGCGCGCCTCCATAGGCGAAGGTCACGAGCAGGATCGAGACCAACAGCAGATGGAACCGGAAACCTCGCAGGGCCTCGCGCAGGGTCAGGCCCGTCAGCGTCCCCCCGCTGGTATCTGCAGTCAATTCGACGGGCCGCTCTTCCGGTCGCGGTTCACGGAACAGCGCGATGCCCACGGGCAGGGCCACCAGCAGGGGCAGCAGGGCTACGATGGCAAAGGCATGGCGCCAGCCGTGATTCGTGATGGCCCAGGACGTGAGGGGCGGCAGGATGATGGCCGCAAGGCTGGTGCCCACCAGCGTCAGACCGAGGGCGAGGCCCCGGTTGCGGAAGAACCAGAGGTTTACGGCCCTCGACCAGGTCACCGGCGTCGAGCCGATCCCGACCAGGCCCACGACTGCCCATAACGCGTAGTAGCCCGCCAGGTTGGCCGGGGTGAAGGCGAAGGCGCCGAAGGCGATGCCGAAGGCGAACAGCGACCACAGCGCCACCGGCCGAACGCCGAAGCGATCAGCCATTGCCCCGAAGGCGGGCGCCAACAGGGCAGCGAGCACCCCGAAAATGGTGACGCCAAGGCTGATGTCGCGGAAGCTCCAGCCGAATTCCGCATTCAGCGGGCCCATGAAGAAGCCGATCGTGTTGTATGGAATGGGCGAGGCGCCGCACATCACGCCCAACATGGACGCCAGCAGCGTTTTCCAGCCCAGCCTGAACTCCGGACGCGCCTGCGCTTGGTTTTGCATACGCCTCACCTTACCCTATCTCGTCATTCACTAGGGAGGTCGGCTCATGGCGCTCGTTCAATTGGTGGCCGTCCTGGCCATCCTGCAATTCATTGCGTTTGCCATGCTGGTGGGCAAGGCGCGTGGCACCTACGGCATCAAGGCCCCGGCGGTGACCGGGCACGATGTCTTCGAGCGGTACTACCGCGTGCAGATGAACACCCTCGAACAACTCGTGGTGTTCCTGCCGGCCCTCTGGCTGGGCGCCCAGCATCTCAATCCGCTGTGGGCCGCGGCCCTCGGGGTGGTCTACCTGATCGGGCGCCAGTTGTACCTGCGGGCTTATGTGTCCGACCCGGCCTCCCGCGGCCTGGGCTTCCTGCTGACCTTCCTGCCCTCGGTGCTGCTGCTGCTGGCGGCCCTGGTGGGCGCGGTGCGCAGCCTCATGGCCGCCTGAGCTCAGCCGGCTGCGCCTTCCTGCAGAAGGCCTGCGATCTCGGTCTCGCCGTAGCCGAGCGAGCCCAGCACCGCCTGCGTGTGCTCGCCGACGCGGGGGAGATGACCGCCTGAACTCGGTCGCCTGCCAGCCATTTCCAGGGGCAGTCGTGGCAGACGGGTAGCGGTCCCGCTCGGTAGCGTGACCTCCTCGAGACCACCGCTGGCCTGCAGGTGCGGGTCGTCGAACAGGTCCTCCGGGCGGCCGATGGGCGCAAAAGGCAAGCCCGTTCGCTCCAGGCGCTCGATCAGTTCGTCGCGTCGGAAGCTGCGGAACAGGTCGCGTACCAGGGGCAGCAGCCGTTCGCGCGCAGCCACCCGGTCTGCATTGGCGGCGAACTGCGGATCCCGGGCGAGGTCATCGAGGGCGAAGGCCTGGCAGAAGCGCCGCCACAGGGAGTCGGAGACCACACCGACGAACACCTGTTGGTCATCGGCAGTCTCGAACACGTCGTAGATCGCCCAGGCAGAGATGCGCACCGGCATCGGTCGTGCGGCCTGGCCGGTGACGGCGAACTGGGCCATGTGCTGCCCGACCAGGTAGGCCGTGGTCTCGAACAGCGCGCTGCTGACCTTCTGGCCACGACCCGTCCGATGCCGCTGCTGGAGCGCGGCCAGGATGCCGATGACCCCGAACATGCCGCCGGTGACGTCGATCACCGAGCTGCCCGCCCGCAGCGGGCGGCCCGGTGGGCCGGTCATGTAGGCGAGGCCCCCCATCATCTGGGCCACTTCGTCCAGCGCGGTCCGGTGTTCGTAGGGCCCTGCCAGGAAGCCTTTTTCGGAGCAGTAGATCAGTCCCGGGTTGAGCGGGGCGAGCTGCTCGTAGCCGAGCCCCAGCTTTTCCATGGCTCCGCCACGGAAGTTTTCGACGATCACATCGGCAGCGGCGGCCAGCCGATGGGCCACGCCGAGTCCCGCCGGGCTCTTGAGGTCCAGGCAGATGCTCTGCTTGTTACGGTTGTACATGGCGAAGTAGCCGGCCCCGGAACCCGGCAGGTTGCGAGTCGCATCACCGCCGATCGGCTCGACCTTGATGACCTCGGCGCCCAACTCCACCAGGATGGCGCCCACTGCCGGGCCCATGACCATGTGGGTGAACTCGACTACCTTGATACCCGCCAGCGGCAAGTCCGGGGTGTTGCTCATGAGCCTGCCTCCGCCTGCTTGAAGCCGAGCGGCAGTCCCGCCTCCGGCGTGAAGCCATACAGGGGTTCGCCGGGAAGTGCCGCCTTCACCACTGCGCGGACCTCCAGGAGCCTCGGCAGGTCGATGCCGGTGTCCAGCCCCATTGACTGCAGCATGAACACCAGGTCCTCGGTGACCACGTTACCCGAGGCGCCCGGCGCAAACGGACAACCGCCGAGTCCCCCGAGGGAACTGTCGAAGGTGGTGACCCCCACCTCGAGCCCCGCCAGCACGTTCGCCAGTCCCAAGCCCCGCGTGTTATGCAGGTGCAGCCCGGCAAAGCAGTCCTCGCCCACCACCTCACGCAGGCGGGTGACCCGCTCGCGCACCATGGTCGGGTTGGCGTAACCGGTCGTGTCGGCAAGGCCGACCTCATCCGCCCCGGCAGCCAGCAAGGCCTCGCCCAGCCGGAGAACCTGAGCAGTTGGCACCGGACCTTCCAGCGTGCAGCCGAAGGCCGTCGACAGGCCGCCCTCGAAGCGCGGTCGCCGGGCAGCTGGCAGGCTGCGCAGGTGTTCTGCGATGGCGCGGACTTCATCCAGCACCTCGGCATGGGAGCGCCGCAGGTTCTTCTGGCTGTGGGTTTCCGATACCGACAGCGGCAGGGTGATCTTGTGCGCGCCAGCCTCGACGGCTGCCAAGGCCCCCTTCAGGTTGGGTACCAGGGCGGCCACGGTGAGGCCCGGCAGGCTGCGGGCAAAGGCGACCAACTCGGCGGTGTCCGCCAACTGGGGCAGGATCCGCGCCGGGACGAAGCTGCCCACCTCGATTTCCCTCACGCCCGCGCCGGCTTCGGCCGCGATCCAGGCCTTCTTGGCCTCGGTGGGCATGATCGCCGCGATGCTTTGCAGGCCGTCGCGCGGTCCGACTTCGCTGATGACGATGCGACCGGTCATGGGCGTTCGTCTCTTTCACCCTGCAGGTAGACCCAGGGCCTGAGCTGCCTGTCCCGGTCCAGGAAAGCTTCGATCTCGTCACGATGCCGCAGCGTCAGGTCGATGGCATCGGCGCCCACCAGCAGCATTTGCCTCGCTTCCTTGTCGATGCTGAAAGCATGGATGCAGCCATCTGCGCCACGCACCTCGCAGGCCTCAAGGTCGACCGTGAGCTCTCGGCCGGTGCGGCCCGCCTCCAGCCCGGCGATCAGTGACTCGATGGCAGCAGACGGCAGTCTCGCCGGAAGCACACCGTTGCGAACGCAGTTATTTTCGAAGATCGGGGCGAAGGACGGCGCAATGATGGCCCGGATGCCGTATTCCGCCAGTGCCCAGACCGCATGCTCGCGGCTCGAGCCGCAGCCGAAATTCTCGCCGGTCAGGAGGATCTTCGTTTCGCGGAATTCGGGACGGTTGAGCACGAAGTCCGGATCCGGTTCGCGCCCGCCGATCTCGCGATAGCGCCAGCCCGCAAACAGGCCCTCTGCCAGACCCTGTTTACCGACGCCGCGGATTTCCCGTGAGGGGATGATGATGTCCGTGTCGACGTTGGCCCGGAACAGGGGTGCGGCCACGGCGGTGAGTTGGGTGAAGGCTTGCATGGCCTTCAGTTCAGTAGGGGCCGGGGGTCGGTGATGCAACCGGCTACCGCGCTGGCCGCCACCGTTTCCGGGCTGGCGAGGTGGGTGCGCGTGGCGGGCCCCTGGCGACTCTCGAAGTTGCGGTTGGTGGAGGAGATCACCCGCTCCCTCGTGCCGAAATGCTCGCCTCCCGCGAAAAAGCACATTGAGCAACCCGCCTCCCGCCACTCGAAGCCCGCCGCAAGGAAGACTTCATGGAGCCCTTCGGCCTCGGCCTCCCGACGCACGCGGGTCGATCCGGGGACACAGATCGCTCGCAGGCCGGGCGCGATCCGCCTGCCGCGCAGTACGCTCGCGGCACTGCGCAGGTCTTCGAGTCGGCTGTTGGTACAGGAGCCGATGAAGGCCGCATCGAGAGGCAGGCCGGCCAGTGGCTGCCCCGGCTGCAGGCCCATGTAGTGCAGGGCGCGCCGGTAGGACTCCGTGGGCCGACCCGGTCGTGGCTCGAGAGGGACCGCAGCGTGGACGGCTACGGCCTGTTCCGGGCTGGTGCCCCAGGTCACCATCGGCGCGACCTCGGTGGCGTCGAGCGACCACTCTGCGTCGAAGCGGGCTTCTGGGTCACTGGCGAGCTGCCGCCAGGCGTTCACGGCCCGCTCCCAGGTTTCCCCGACGGGTGCATAGCGACGGCCCTGCAACCAGTCCAGGGTGCGTTCATCCGGCGCGATCAGCGCCGAGACGGCCGCGAATTCGGTGGCCATGTTGCACAGGGTCATGCGCTGGGCCATGTCCATCGCCGTCACCGCGGGCCCGCAGAACTCCAGTACTGCACCACTGCCCCCGTCAGCGCCATAGCGGGTGATCAGCGTCAGGGCGAGGTCCTTCGCGGTGACCCCCGCACCGACGGCCCCTGTCAGGGTCACCCGCACGGAGCGCGGTCGGCGCATGCGAAGCGTGCCGGTCGCCAGGGCATGCTCGGCCTCGGTGGAGCCGATCCCCCAGGCCAGCGCGCCAAATGCGCCCTGGGTGCAGGTGTGGCTGTCGGGACAGACCAGCGTGAGGCCGGGCAGGACGATGCCGAGTTCCGGGGAGATGACGTGGACGATCCCCTGGTCGGGGTCGTCGACGTCGAACAGGCGGATTCCTGCCTCCCGGGTTGCAGCCCGCGTGGCGCTGATGAAGGCCTCGCCGCCGGGCATCAGCGTCGCATCGCCCCGCCCCGGGCGGGTGTCCACGACGTGATCCATGGTGCAGAAGGCCCGCCGCGGATCCAGTACGGGCCTCCCTGAGGCAGCCAGGCCGCGGAGCGCGACCGATCCGGTGCGCTCGTGCAGCATGACCCGGTCGATGGCCAGCAGGGCCGTGCCACCCGGCAGTTCACGCACCAGATGCGACAACCAGAGCTTGTCCAGCAGGCTGAGGGGGGCGGCGGCGCTCATGCTTGGTATTGTAGTGGCTGGTGAGCCGGGGGTACGGGCGTGATCGGACTGGGCTTCAAGCTGGCCTATACGGCGCTGGTGCTGGTGGTACTGGTGGTCTGGCTGCGCAACTACGGTTGGCGCAACCTGCTTTGGTTCTCGGACATCGCGCTCTTGGGCGCGGTGCCCGCGCTGTGGCTGGATCATGCCCCGACGGCCAGTATCCTCACCACTGCGGTGCTGGTGCCGGAACTGATGTGGAACCTGGACTTCCTGCTGCGCCTACTCTTGCGGCGGCGCATCCTGGGCCTGACCGAATACATGTTCGATGCCGGACGCCCGCTGGTGCTAAGGCTGCTGTCGCTGTTTCACGTGCCCCTGCCGGCGGTGCTGCTGTGGATGATCTATCACTACGGCTATGACGCCAGCGTGGGCCTGCTCGGCGCCGTGTGTCTGCTGGCCCTGGTGCTGCCCGCCAGCCGGCTGTTTTCGAGCGAGGACGCCAACATCAACTGGAGCTGGCACCTGCCTTTTACCCACCGCCGGCTGCCCGCAGGGATCCACCTGCCGCTGTTGTTCGCGGCCATGGCGGTCCTGTTCTGCCTGCCCACCGACTGGGCGATGCAGCGCTGGTTCGATGCCGCGCCGTGAGGGCGCGCGAGCCCTGTGGCTATTCCAGGCCCTCGACGACCCGGCCATCGGCATACAGCGTCAGCGACTGCCCCTGCTGGGCCGTGGTGGTGAACCAGCCATCCGCGAAGCGCACGGACACCTCGTAATCGCCACCCCAGGGCGCCCCGATCAGGAGGTCGTAATCGCCCTGGGCGCGCAGGCCAGAGCCCGACTCGATCACCCGGGTGATGATCCTGCCCGGAGCGCCTGCAGGGGTGATCCTGACCATCCGTCCCTGCTGGTTGCGCTCGCCTCCGGCGCCGAGCACGCGCAGGCGGATGGAGCTGAACAGCGGCAGACCGGCCCGGAGCACCCTGACCTGATCCCACTGGGCGACCAGCTCGGGGACCCGGCTGCCGTCCAGGTCCGCACAGGCCAGCAGCCCGTTCGCTGCGATCAGGTCGTCGGTCCCCTCTTCCAGTTCACGGGGGACGTCGGTGGCGACGAACTGCCCATTCGCGTTCAGGTAAATCCGCGGCGTGCCGGTGCCGGTAGCGACCTCGTTGCTGGCGAGCGCCACGTCGGGAAACGCGTCGCTGTTGAGGTCGCAAACCGCGAGGCCGGCGCCCGTCGTGCTGCCATCTCCGTCGATGACCGTGGCCGCGCCGAAGGCTCCGTTGGTGTTGAGCTGCAGGCGAGTGACCGAGGCATCGCGGCGGATGAGATCGAGGTCCCCATCGAGGTCGACATCGGCCAGCGCCAGGCCCTGGTCCGCCAGCACCGTGAGCGCCGCCGCCGCGCTGCCATCGGCGAAGCTGCCATCGCCGTTGTTGAGCATCAGCCGTGAGCCGAACAGCAGGTCGACGTCGCCATCGGCGTCGACATCCGCCGCCTGGCCGCCCGCCGGGACGTAACCGGCGCCGGCCGGGTTGGTCAGCAGGCCGGCCGCTGCAGCGCCGTCCACCAGGCCGCTACCGGTGTTCACCAGAAGCCAGTTGCGACCGCCATCGCCCGCCTCGGAGTCATTCGGGACGAAGAGGTCTACGTCGCCGTCGTTGTCGAAGTCCGCGGCCAGGATCGTGCCACCAAAGCCGCCAATGCCCAGGTCGTCGATGCCCGCGTCCGCCTGGAAAACGTTGTCGCCCTGGTTCAGGTGCAGGATAGCGCGCGAGTTGGCATCCGTGGCCGCCGAGCGGGTGGCGGTGAAGAGTTCCGGGAGACCGTCCGCGTTGAGGTCGGCGAAGCGGGAGTCGCCATTGATGCGGTCGGCCGCGAACAGTTCACCGAGTCCGGCCGTGGCCGGGTCAAGGGCATCGAAGCTGCCATTGCAGGTGCCTTCCGCCGCCGGCAGGTCGAGGCAGTCATCCGCGTTGGCATCGGCGAGCGCGGGGGAGAGTGCCGGCAACTCGAAGCTGCCGACCAGGAGACTCGGGCTGATGGCCACGGGACCGCCCAGGCCGAAACGTGGCCCGCTCATGGCGATGACCTTGTAATAGCTGGCCCCGGTGATGTTGGTGCGAGTGAAGGGCGAGCCCGTTGCCTCCAGGAAGGCTGCCGTCGGTCGCCGCCCGATCAGGGCGTCGGCGGAGGTGGCGTAATACACACGGTAGCCGGTTGCGTCGGCCACCTCGTCGAAATACACCCGGTGATCCGGCCCATTGATGACCACGGTGGCCCATTCGAGTGCGGCCGGAATGGGGCCCGGTTCGGCTGAGACCACCACACTGCCCGGGCCCTCGCCCCCCTTGCCCTTGGCGTAGATCTGGTAGCGATGCAGCTGGCCGTTGGTCAGGCCGGTATGCAGGAAGGTTGTGTCGGTGATCCCTTCGATGCGGTTGGGGAAGCCCGTCTGGCCCGACCCTTCATTCTCCCAGCGGATGGTGTAGGACTTTGCCTCGGGCACCGCGTTCCAGGTCAGGGTGACTTCGCCGGGACCCGGTTCGGCCGTGGGCCGCGAGGGGGCCTGATGGATGCTGGCAGACCCTCCGGAGCAGGCTGCGAGCAGCAGGCTGGCGAGCAGGGGCAGGGCGGCTTGCAGGGGCTGGGCGGTGCGCATTCGCGTCGGTTCCTTAATCGGCTCAACGGCTCAGCCTGACATGATAACCGTCCGCGGCAGGAACTGCCGCTCTGCTACCGGGTCGATTGCGTGGGCGGGCCAACCGGTATAGGTTCGGATCATGAGGCTCAAAAAGCAGCTCGATGAGTTAATGCCCGGCTGGGAGCGCTGGTATCCCAGTGTGTTCGACGCGGCCGAGGACCTTGGCCTGATCCGGGCGAGGGTCTGCCCCCCTTCCAGCCTGCTGTTGAGCAACCGCCACGCCCGCATCCAGGGGGAAGCCCTGCAGTCCTTCCGCGAGCGCTGGACCATCGATTTCGATCCGGAGGTCGACGAGGAAGACGAGGGCGAGGCGCCGCGCCGGAGCCAGGGTCGATGAGCGAGGGGCCGCCGCGGATGTCCTTGATCGTGACCAAGGGCACGCTCGACTGGGCCTATCCGCCTTTCGTGCTGGCCACGACCGCTGCCGCCATGGGCTACACCGTCTCGATGTTCTTCACCTTCTACGGACTGCCCCTGCTGCTGCGCAAGCTTGACCTGCAGGTCTCACCCCTCGGCAATCCGGCGATGAAGCTGCCGGTGGGCGGCGCCCACCTCGGCATGCCCAACCTGCTTGCCATGCTGCCCTTTGCCGACGCGGGCGCCACGGCGATGATGCAGGCCTTAATGCGCAACCGGGGCGTCGCCTCCATCGAGGAACTTCGCGAGGCGGCGGTCGACTCAGGTGTGCGCCTGATCGGCTGCCAGATGACCATGGACCTGTTCGGCTACGGCGTTGGGGACATGATCGAGGGCGTGGAGGTCGGCGGTGCGGCCACCTACATCGAGGCGGCCGGCGAGAGCCGCATCAACCTGTTCATCTGAGCCTGATGCAGCCGCCCGACCAGACGCTCGATGCCCGCGGACTGAAGTGCCCGATGCCGATCCTGAAGGCCCGCAAGGCACTGAACGGCATGCAGCCGGGCCAGAGGCTGGAAGTACTGGCCACCGACTCGGGCAGCGTGCGCGATTTTCAGGCCTTCTGCCGGGCCACCGGGGATGCGCTGCTGGAGCATACGGTGGAGGGTGTCGTGTTCCGTTTCCTGCTCGAAAAGGCCGGCTGAGCCGGCCAGCGATCAAGCCAGGGTGTGAAACACCCGCTGGACGTCGTCATCCTGCTCGAGCTTGTCGATCAGGGTCATGACTTCCGTGGCTTGTTCTTCCGGCAGTTCGGTCGGGACCGTACACACGTACTCGTGCTCGGCCGACAGGGGCTGGATGCCGCGGTCCTCCAGGGCCTTCTGCAGCGTGCCGAAGTCCTCGAACTCACAGCGCGCCACCAGTTGCGGCTCGCCGTTCTCGCCGGTGGACTCTCCCATCTCGTCCAGGCCATGGTCGATCAGGTAGAGCTCCAGGTCGTCCTGGTCGATGCCGGCAGGATTGAGCCGAAACACCCCGAGGTGGCGGAACAGGAAGCTGACGCTGCCGGTGCTCGCCAGATTGCCCCCGTGCTTGTTGAACAGGTTGCGCACGCTCGCCACGGTACGGGTGGGATTGTCGGTGGCCGTCTCCACCATCACTGCCACGCCGTGCGGGGCATAGCCCTCGTAGATGACTTCCTGGTAATCGGTCGCCTCCTGCCCGGAGGCACGGCGGATCGCGGCCTCGACCTTGTCCTTGGGCATGTTGATCGCCCGCGCGTTCTGGACGACTCGCCTCAGCGCCGGATTATTCGCTGGGTCCGACCCGCCGGCACGCACTGCGATGGTGATGTCCTTGCCGATGCGCGCGAACTGCTTCGCCATGCGATTCCAGCGCGCGAACATGGCGTGTTTCCTGACTTCGAAGATCCGTCCCATGATGGCCCTCCGTCAACTCAACCGGCGAGCGGCGGGACGCCGACCAGCAGCATGTGGGCTTCGTAGAGGAACCAGACGTACAGGCCGAAGCCGCCGGCCACCGCGATCAGGTCATTGAACCGGCCTTCCGGCAGGCCGAGTCCCGGACGCGGCACCCGCCGCTTCAGGGAAATCCTGTCCGCCACCGCCCAGGCCAGGAAACTCCCGAACAGGATCACGTCGGCCAGCGTGCCGTTGGCCAGCAGGTGGGTAGTGGCCCACAGCTTGGTGGCGACCAGCATCGGGTGCCCCACGCCCGCCTTGATCCTGCCCGGCAGGTAGGCAGCCAGTACCAGCGGGAAGGCAGGCAACAGCAAGATCACCGCGACCTGCTTGAGCCAAGCAGGCGGCTCGTAGAGCAGCACCGGTTCGGCCCGAGCCAGGCCATAGCCCTTGACCATCAGCCACAGCCCGGCCAGCGAAACCAGCGCATAGATCGCCTTCCAGCCGAACTCTCCCAGGGTGCCCGCCATGCGGTCGCGCCAGCCGGGCGCCACGATGGCCGCCGAATGCATGCCGAAGAACACCAGGATGCCTGCGAGCAGGTAGTGCATCGTCCTTGCTCCTGCGCCAACGGGCGCGCTGAACCGAGGCCGGGATGATACCCCTCCGGACAGGGATTATGATGTGGGCAACTACGAGGGCTTCATTTCATGCAGACCGTTGACGTTGCCGGCGATACCCCTGCCGCGCTGCTTGGCCATTACGTCGGGGGGGCTCCCCTGCCCGGCGCCGGCCCCTACCTGCCAGTGACCAATCCTGCCACCGGTCGCCAGGTGCGGCAGGTGGCTTGCGCAACCCGGGGCGAGGTGGCCGACGCCGTGGCGGCGGCGGCCGAGGCCTGGCCTGCCTGGCGGGCGACCACGCCACTGAAGCGGGGGCGGATCCTGGCGCGCTTTCGCGAGTTGGTGGAGCGTGATGCACAGCGCATCGTCGCCGCCATCACCGAGGAGCATGGCAAGACCCTCGACGACGCTCGGGGGGAGCTGGCCCGCGGGCTGGAGGTCGTCGAATACGCTGCCGGCGCCCCGGAGCTGCTGAAAGGCGAACATGCCCGCGAGGTCGGCACGGCCATCGACAGCTGGTCCGAGTTCCAGCCGCTCGGGGTGGTGGCCGGCATCACCCCTTTCAATTTCCCGGCCATGGTCCCGATGTGGATGTTCCCCATGGCGCTGGCCTGCGGTAACTGTTTCGTGCTGAAGCCCTCGGAAAAGGATCCCTCGCCGGCCCTGATGCTGGCTGCGCTGCTGACCGAGGCCGGCCTGCCTCGGGGCGTGTTCAACGTGGTCAATGGTGACCGGGTGGCCGTCGACGCATTGCTCGAGGATCCGCGGGTCGAGGCGGTAAGTTTTGTGGGTTCCACTCCGGTGGCCGAGCATGTCTATCGCCATGGATCGGCTGCCGGCAAGCGGGTGCAAGCCCTTGGCGGGGCCAAGAACCACGCGGTGGTCATGCCCGATGCCGACCTCGACAACACCGCCGCTGCGCTGATGGGTGCCGCCTTCGGGTCCTGCGGCGAGCGCTGCATGGCGATTTCCGTGGTCGTTTGCGTGGGTGATGAGGTCGCCGACGCCCTGGTGCGACGCCTCTCGGCGAGGATTGCCGAGCTTCGCGTCGGACCCGGCCAGGCGGAGGGGATCGACATGGGCCCGCTGATCACGGCGGAGCACCGTGACCGCGTGCGCGGTTACGTCGACCTCGGCGTCCGCGAGGGCGCCCAGCTGGTGGTCGACGGTCGCGCCGCTACCATTCCGGGGGGCGAGGGCGGATTCTTCCTGGGCGCCTGCCTGTTCGACCGGGTGACGTCCGCCATGCGGATCTACCGCGAGGAAATCTTCGGCCCGGTCCTGTGCGTCGTAAGGGTCGACACACCCGCCGAGGCCCTGGCGCTGGTCAACGATCACGAGTACGGCAACGGTGCGGCGGTGTTCACCCGTGATGGTGGCACTGCCCGCTGGTTCGCCGACCAGGCGCGCGCCGGCATGATCGGGGTCAACGTGGCGCTGCCGGTGCCGGTGGCCTGCCACAGTTTCGGTGGCTGGAAGCGTTCGATGTTCGGCCCGCTGGCCGCCTACGGACCGGACTCGGTGCGCTTTTACACCCGACGCAAGACCCTGACCCAGCGCTGGCCCGGGGAGGTTGTCGAGCGCGCCCGGTTTGCCTTTCCGGGCAGCGCCACGGCCCAGGACTGAGCGGGCGCTGCGTGCGCCTCAACAAGTATCTCAGCGAGACCGGTGCCTGCTCGAGACGCGAGGCCGATGCCTGGATCGCGGCTGGCCGCGTCACGGTCAACGGCATGCCGGGCGTGCTTGGCAGCCAGGTCGCCGACGGCGACCAGGTCTGTGTCGATGGCAGGCCGGTCTCCGCACCCAGTCGTCACCTGTATATCGCGCTCAACAAGCCGGTCGGCATCACCTGCACGACCGAGCGCGAGGTGCCCGGCAACATCGTGGATTTCATCGGCATCCCGGAGCGGATCTTCCCGGTGGGCCGGCTCGACAAGGACTCCGAGGGCCTGATCCTGCTGACCAACAATGGCGATATCGTCAACGAGATCCTGCGCTCCGAGCACGAGCATGAGAAGGAATACGAGGTCGAGGTCGACCGGCCGCTGACCCCCGTCTTCCTAGCGGGCATGGCGGCCGGCGTACCCATCCTCGACACCGTCACCAAGCCCTGCCGGGTCTGGCAGACCGGTAAGAACCGTTTCCACATCGTCCTGACCCAGGGGCTCAACCGGCAGATCCGTCGCATGTGCGAGCACTTCGGCTATCGGGTGCGGCGCCTGCGCCGGATCCGCATCATTGATCTCGGGCTCGGTGGGCTGAAGCCGGGCGAGTGGCGTTATCTAGGTGCTCGCGACCTGCGCCGGCTGCTGCCTGGACGCACCCAGTGGTGAAGGCCACCGCGACCCCGGTTCTCTGGGATAATCGGCGCAATTCCACCCACGGAAACACCTGTCATGTCCCTCGATGAGCAAGCCCTCGGCGCCCTGCGGCGGCAGCAAGCCCCTGATCCCGGTCGCTACCGTCCGGCGGCCAGGCGCCGTCGCCTGATCTGGGCCCTGCCCGCGGTGTTAGCGGCAGTGGCGCTTTTCTGGTGGTTTGCCGGTGATGAACCTCAGAAGGTCGAGCTGGTCGAGGCAGCGCCGCCCCTTGAGGGTGACGTGGTCGCCGTATTGTCGGCCTCCGGCTACGTGGTCGCCGAGCGGCGGGCCACGGTCTCGGCCAAGGTCACCGGCCGGGTCAGCGAGATCCTGTTCGAGGAAGGTGCCGAGGTCGAGGCCGGGCAGGTGCTGGCCCGCCTCGATGATCGCAACGCCGAGGCCACCCGTGACCTCGCCCTGCGCCAGTACGATGCCGCCCGCCTGGACGTCCGCGAGGTCGAGATCAGGCTGGCGGAGGCTCGTCGCGAACTGGGCCGCGTGGAGCAGTTGCGGGCAGAGCAACTGATCAGCGCAGCCGCGCTGGATCAGGCCACCGCCGAGGAGGCTGCCCTCGCGGCCCGCCTCGAGGGGGCGCGCGCGGCCGTGTCCGTGGCTCGGGCCGCGGTCCAGGTGCGTGAGCGCGAGCTCGAGGACCTCGTTGTGAGGGCCCCGTTCGGGGGCGTGGTGGTGTTCAAGGATGCCCAGCCGGGAGAGATGGTCTCGCCGATTTCCGCCGGGGGCGGCTATACGCGTACCGGAATCGCCTCGGTGGTAGATATGCAGTCGCTCGAGATCCACGTCGACGTCAATGAGGCCTATCTCAACAGGGTCGCCGAAGGGCAGTTCGCGGAGGCGGTACTCGATGCCTATCCCGACTGGAAAATCGCGGCCCGGGTGCGGGCCATCGTGCCGACGGCCGATCGACAGAAGGCCACCGTCAGGGTGCGAGTCGCCTTCGATGCCCTCGACAGCCGCATCCTGCCCGATATGGGCGCCAAGGTGCGCTTCCTGTCCCAGGCGGATGCTGGGGCTTCGCCGCCGGTGGCTTTGGTCCCGGCCGGGGCGATCATGGAGCGCTCCGGAGAAGCCTCGGTCTGGCGGGTGGAGGAAGGCCTGGCCAGGCGGGTGGCGGTGCGCCTCGGGACAGAGGCGGAGGGGCGTCGGGCGATCCTTGCCGGGCTGGCTCCGGGCGACCAGGTCGTCGTCGATCCGCCCGACACCCTGACGGAGGGAATGGCCGTCAGTGCCCGTACGCCGGATTGAGTGCCAGTGCCTTGAGCGAGCCCCTGGTCCTCATCCAGCATCTCTACAAGTCCTACCGGCGTGGCCCGGAGGCCGTCGAGGTCTTGAGCGACCTTTCGCTCAGGATTGATCCCGGTGAGTTCGTGGCCCTCATGGGGCCATCGGGTTCCGGCAAGTCGACGCTGCTGAACCTGCTCGGAGGCTTGGACCGGCCCTCAAGCGGCAGCCTCAGGGTGCAGGGCCTCGAGCTCGGTGAGCTGTCGGAGGCGGCCCTGACCCGCTGGCGGGCCGACAATGTCGGCTTCGTCTTCCAGATGTACAACCTGCTGCCGGTGCTCAGCGCGGAGCGCAACGTCGAGCTGCCGCTGCTGCTGGGTGACCTGCCGGCGGCCGAGCGCCTGCATCGGGCACGGGCCGCGTTGCGACTGGTGGGCCTCGAGGATCGTGCCCGGCATCGCCCCGGACAGCTGTCGGGTGGCCAGGAGCAGCGGGTGGGCATTGCGCGGGCCATCGTGACCGATCCGCTGCTGCTCCTGTGCGACGAGCCAACCGGCGACCTCGACCGCAAGTCGGGCGACGAGGTGCTCGACCTGCTGCAAGCCCTCAACGCGCAGGGCAAGACCATCGTGATGGTCACCCACGACCCGCACGCTGCGGAGCGCGCGCGCCGCCTGCTGCGCCTGGAGAAGGGCCGGCTGGTGGAGGACAGCCGTTGAGCGGTTACCTGAGGCTGCTCCTCGCCAACCTCTGGCGACGGCCACTGCGCACCTGCTTCACCCTTGGTTCGATCATGGTCGCCTTCATGATGTTCGGCGTGCTTGGCGCCATGACCCGGGCCTTCAGTGCGGGCGCCGACCTCGCCGGCGCCGACCGGTTGCTGGTCACCCACAAGGTCTCCCTGGTGCAGGCGCTGCCCGCGAGTTATCGGCAGCGGATCCGGCAGGTGGCCGGCGTGAGGCGGGTGAGTTCGGCGACCTGGTTCGGCGGGATCTACCAGGACGATCGCAACCAGCTGCCCACTTTTCCGGTGGATGATGAGGAGTACCTGGAGATCTACCCCGAGTATGTCGTGGATCCCGAGGGTCGCGCGCGCTGGTTGACCGACCGGCGCGGCGCCATCGTCGGCCGGCCGCTCGCCGAGCAGTACGGCTGGAAGCTTGGCGACACCATCCCGCTGCGCTCCAATATCTGGCGCAGGCAGGATGGGTCCGATGCCTGGGAACTCAAGATCAGCGCCATCTACGATGTGCCGGAGGCTGGCGGCGACCCGCGCAACATCCTGCTCCACTACGACTATTTCAACGAGTCACGGGGTCGTGGCAAGGACCTGGTGAACTGGTATGTGGTCCAGGTCGAGGATCCTGCCAGGGCCACGGGGATCGCCCGTGAAATCGACCAGCAGTTCGCCAACTCGCCCTACGAAACCAAGACTTCCACCGAGAAGGCCTTTGCCCAGGGCTTCGTCAACCAGATCGGCAACATCGGCGCCCTGATGAATTACGTGGTGAGCGCGGTGTTCTTCACCATGCTGCTGGTCACTGCCAATACCATGGCCCAGTCGGTGCGCGAGCGTATCCCCGAGATCGGCGTGCTGAAAACCCTGGGCTTCAGCGGCTCGCGGGTCACCGGCCTGGTGCTGGCCGAGTCCTGCCTGCTCACCCTGCTGGGTGCCGCGGCCGGCATGGCGGCTGCGGGTGCCCTGGTGGAGGCAGTCGGGGCGGTGGTGCGACGCTACCTGCCCGTATGGAGCGTACCGGCCGAGGCCTGGCTGGACGGCATCGGGATCGCGCTCCTGCTCGGCCTGATTGCCGGGGCGATCCCCGCCCTGCAGGCCCTGCGCCTGCCGATCGTGCGCGCCCTGAGGGGTCACTAGATCATGGCTCGGAGGCACCTGGCCAGGCAGGTCCTGGCCCTGAGCAGGCTGAACCTGCGGACCTTGCCGGCCCGGGCGGGGACGGCGGCGGTCGCGGTAGTTGGCATCGGTGGGGTGGTGGCCGTGCTGGTGGCAGCCTTGTCGATCACCGAGGGATTCCGGGCCGCGCTGACCCTCTCGGGCCGTGACGACGTGGGGGTGATCCTGCGAGGCGGCTCGGTGGACGAGTTGTCCAGCGGCCTGCCCATCGAGGCCGTGCGTCATGTCCTCGACGCGCCGGGCCTGCCGCGCGACGCACAGGGCGTCATGGCCTCGCCCGAGTTGTATGTGGTGGTGGACGTGCCGAAGAAGGGTAGCGGGACGCCGGCCAACGTGCCGCTGCGAGGGGTGGGACCGGGAGCCTTTCCCATCCGCGGCGGATTCCGGATGGTGCAGGGTCGGCGTTTCGTGCCAGGGCTCAACGAAGTCATCGTCGGGCAGGGGGCCGCGGCGCAGTTCGAGGGGCTGACCGTAGGCAGCGTGGTCCGTTTTGGCGGCCTGCCCTGGACGGTCACCGGCATCTTTGCCGACGGGGGCAGCGTGAGTGAGTCCGAGATCTGGACGGATGCCACCGTGCTGCAGGGGTCCTACCAGCGCGGCACGTCCTATCAGTCCATCAGGCTGCGCCTGCCGGAAGCGGCTGAAATGGAGGCGCTGCGCCGGCACCTCGCTGCCGATCCCCGCTTCACGCTCAGCCTGCGCACGGAGCGCGAATTCCTGCAGGGTCAGTCCGGGGTATTGGTCACTGGAGTCAGGACCATCGGCATCCTGATCGCGCTGGTGATGGGGGTGGGCGCGGTCTTCGCTTCCCTGAACACCATGTACGCCGCCGTGGCGGCACGCAGCAGGGAAATTGCCACCTTGCGCGCCATGGGGTTCCAGGCGCCGGCGGTGCTCGTGTCGGTGCTGGCCGAGGCACTCGTGCTGGGCCTGCTGGGCGGATGCGTGGGTGGTGCGCTGGCCTTCCTGGCCTTCAATGGATTTCAGGCGTCCACGCTGAACTTCCAGAGTTTCAGCCAGATCACCTTCGCCTTCACGGTCACGCCGGCGCTGCTGGCGCTGGGCGTCGGCTATGCCCTGGTGCTCGGGCTGCTGGGTGGATTGCTGCCTGGACTGAAGGCCGCCCGCCAGGTCATCAGCCAGGGCCTGCGGGAACTCTAGAAGCGGAAGTCGACCCGCTTTTCGGTCGGGATGCAGTACATGGCTACCGGCTGCGCCCTGCCCCGTACAGTCAGGGGAGGAAGTTCGATGCAGAAGGGCGGGTGCCCGTTGTCGTCGAGGGCCCGCTTGACGCTCCCCGACATCAGTATTTCGCCAGCCCGGGCCCGCTGGCCGAGTCGGGCGGCCACGTTGACGGTGTCGCCCACCACCGTGTAGGCGGAAAAGTGTTCGGAACCCACGATGCCGGCGAGCATCTCGCCCTGGTTGATGCCGATGCCGAGCCCGGCGACGACCTGCCGGGCCGCGCGCCAGCGTGCGGCCATGTCGCGGAAGTCCTCCAGCATTTCCCGTGCCGCAGTCACGGCGCGAACGGCCGTGTCCTCGCCGGGTTCGGGCACGCCGAAGGCCGCCATGAAGCCGTCCCCGGCCAGGTTCAGCACCCGGCCGCCGTGGCGCACCGTCACGGTGGACAGCAGGCCGAAGAACTCATTCAGCAGCCAGAGCAGCGCCTGGTGGTCGAGTTGCTCGGAGATGTGGGTGAAGCCACGCATATCGGCGAACATCACCGTAGCGCTCACCTGCTGGGTTTCCGGTTGCTGGAAGCTGCGTCCGGCGGCGGTGCAGCGGCAGGTGCCCAGCTGGTGAAGTTCGATGCCGTTACCAGCCGGGTCGCGCAGGAAGATGCGGCGGTTGGCGGGGCTGCCACTGCGTCCCGAGAGGCGGTGCGGGATGCCGCGGCTTTCAAGGCTGGCGAGGGCTTCGGTGATGTCGGCGACGGCCAGGGCGACGTGGGGCGCCTGTGGATCGATCGCGTCGGCGCCCGAGGTGATCGGAGCCTCGATCAGGTGCAGTTGCGCCTGGGTGCCGACGTTCAGCCAGTACCCCGGTGTGGCACTCTGGCTGTGACGACCCGGATCGATGGCCAAGCCGAGTACCTCGACGTAGAAGTCCCGGCAGGCCGCGGCCAAAACAGGATCGTCACCCACCCGAATGGCATGGTGGTGAAGTTCTAGCACTCGCATGAGAAGGAACCCGGCCGCAGGCGGCTGACATAAGACGCGGCCTATTATCCACGATTCGGCTCATATTAATAAGTACGTGAACTGCCGACTTGCACCGCCCCGACCCTTTCTTGCACCATGCCGGAACTGCCCGGGAGCAGCTGGAGTGAGGGATGAGTGACGACCGCGTCCGCGTGGTGCTGGTGGACGACCATCCGGTTGTCCTGGCCGGATTCCGCGCAATGATGGAGCGAAGTGCCATGATCTCGCTGGTCGCCGAGACCGACGACGCCGACGAGGCTGTCCGCATGGCGTCCATCCTCAGACCCGAGGTCATGCTGGTTGATCTTTCGCTGGCCAACGGGCGCCGTGGGGCTGGCCTGGCCAAGGCCCTCCTGGAGGTGGCGCCAGGGACCCGACTGATCGTTTACACCGCGACCGAAAGCACAGACAGCCTGGTCCAGGAGGTCACGGAGGCAGGCTTCAGCGGGTTCCTGAGCAAGGATGCCGATCTGGTCGAGGTCGAGGCCTGTATCGGGCTGGTGGCGTCGGGATCGGATTACTTTCAGCGGTGAGGCCAGCGGCGGGCGCCGGCCATGCGTAAGGCTCCCCTCCTGCCCAGACCGGGCACTGCCACGGGCTGGCTCGCCTGGCTCCTGATCCTGGTCGCAGCCGGCCTCACCCAGTTGGCCATTCAGCCCCAGTTCCGGATCCCCCTCCCGGGGGGCATCCCCTTCGGCTTGATGGGGGCGCCATCGCTGGCTGCCGCCTTGCTCACCGGCCCGCTGGGCGCGCTGGCCGCCCTGCCGCTGGTGATCAAGTGGCAATCGCTGCCCGCCGTGGCCACCCTGCTGTCCGCTGCGCTGGTAGGCGAGTTGGCCCGCCGACGGCTGCACCCCATCTGGATCTGGCTGGGCTGGCTGGGGGTGGTGGTGCTGGTGCGGGCACCTTCGAATCTGTGGAATCCCGATCCCGAACAACTCCTCACCCTGGCCTTCGCGATCATCTCTGCGGCAGCCAACCTGCAGCTGGCGTGGCTGGTCGCCGCGCCGCTCCGGCGCATCGCCTGGCTGCACACCCATCGGGGTCCGGTTGCCTACGGGCACCGGGTGTTCTCCATCCTGGTCTCGGTCTTCGTGACCCTGGCCCTGGCCTTCGGCGCCACCGAGACCAGCTACCGCTGGTCTGCCCTGGTGGGCGAGGCGCTGGTGGTTCAGGAACTGGAGGCACGCTCGGCGGCGGCCTCGCTCCCCTCGGCGCTGGTGGCCTGGCAGCGGCTCGGGGAGATTTCGGCAGATGCGCTGGAACTGCCGGCCAACCAGGCCGCCTGGCCCAGCGCTCTTCGGGATCTCACCGTACGCATGCTCGCCGTCGAGGGAGGACTGCGCGGGTTGAGCCTTTCCGGGGGCGGTTCAACCCCGGTGGTGCTCGACGTTGCCGCCACCGGCATGGTCCAGTCGGGCAACCCGGTCGGTGGAAGCTTCCAGGACGTGACGCTGTTTGCCGGAAGCGGGCTTGAACAGACACGGGTGGCGCTCGGGCGGGCGGGATCGGGGCAATGGCTGGTCAGGGTCGGAACCCTCCTGCAGCAACCACCCGCCGGAACTCCCCTGCTGCTGGATTTTTATTTCGACGCCGACCGCCTTTACCGGTCGCTGGAGGGGATGCGCCAGACCCGTAACGACCGCGTATGGGTGCTGAATGCCGAGGGCAGCGTCATTTCCGGCCCCCAGGATGCCTCCATGCCGTCTGAAGTCGTGCTGGATGCAGAGGCTCTGGCCCGCCTCGGCCGCTGGAGGGCGCTGTCCGTCGAGGGGTGGCTGGAGTCGAGGGCACCCATCGAGGGGCTGAACTGGACCGTGACCGTGCACCGGCCGGTGGCGGACCTGTTTCCTGCCTTCCGACTGTCGACCGCACGCCTGTCGGCCTACATCAGCGGCACCATCGTGCTGGCCTTGCTGCTGTCCTTGCTCATCACCCGGTCCTTCCTCGACCCGCTGGATCGCTTGATCCGGCAGGTCACCGCCAGCCGCTCGGGTGAGGAGGACACTCTGCCCAAGATGGCGG
>JAURMS010000334.1 GCA_030830595.1 Gammaproteobacteria bacterium
CCCCGCGCCCGCATTCGCTCCTTCGCCTCGATCGGCTCGGAGCCCACCATCATGCTGACCGGGCCGACGCCGGCCAGCGAGCGAGCGCTCAAGAAGGCCCGCATGAGCACCAGCGACATCGATCTATTCGAGCTCAATGAGGCGTTTGCCTCGGTGGTGCTGCGCTACATGGAAGCGCTCGACATTCCGCACGAGAAGATCAACGTCAACGGTGGAGCCATCGCCATGGGCCACCCGCTCGGTGCCACCGGCGCCATGATCCTGGGCACCCTGCTCGACGAGATGGAGCGGCGCGACCTCGGTACCGGCCTGGCCACGCTCTGCGTCGGTGCAGGCATGGGCACGGCCACCATCATCGAGCGCGTCTGAGGAACAGCACACATGAACAACGTCATCCGTTACGAACTCGACCAGGACGTCGCCGTCTGGACGCTCGACAACCCGGGCAAGTCCACCAACACCATCGACCAGGCCTTCCTGGACGACCTCGAGGCCTGTATCGACAGGCTGGTGTCCGAGCCGGGAACGGTGGGCGCGGTGATCATCTCCGCCAAGGCGCTGTTCCTTGCCGGGGCCGACCTCAAGGACATGGAGCGCAACAGTGAGGCCATGTCGGCGCTGGCGCCTGAGGAGATGTTCGAAAAGGTCTTCTCACTCTCCAAACTGTTGCGCAAGCTCGAGACCTGCGGCAAGCCGGTGGCCTGCGCCATCAACGGTACGGCGATGGGGGGTGGCCTGGAGATTGCGCTGGCGAGCCACTATCGCGTGATGGCGGATGGCCCCGGCATCCAGGTCGGCTTGCCGGAAGTGCAGATCGGCCTGCTGCCGGCCGGTGGCGGCACGCAGAGGCTGGCGCGGATGCTCGGCATCCAGGCGGCGCTGCCGCTGTTGATGGAGGGAAAGTCGCTCGATCCTGCTACAGCGTTGGCGGCCAAGGTGGTCGATGCCGTGGCGCCGGCAAACGAATTGCTGGATCGAGCCAAGGCCTGGGTGCGTTCAGCGCCAGACTTCGTCAAGCCCTGGGACAAGAAGGGCTTCAAGATCCCCGGTGGCGCGGGCCCCATGGATCCCAGGGTGGCCGGGTTGTTCGTCACCACCAATGCGCTGGTCCACGCCAAGACGGCGGACAACCTGCCGGCGCCGCGGGCGATCCTCTCCTGCCTCTTCGAGGGTCCACTCCTGCCCATGGACCTCGCCCTCAGGGTCGAGAGCAAGTACATGACGCGGCTCATGATGGAGGGCACCTCCACCAGCATGATCCGCACGCTGTTCGTCAACAAGACGCGCTGCGAGAAGCTCTATCGCCGTCCCAGCCAACCGCCGGCGACCGAGTATTCGAGGATCGGCGTGCTGGGTTCGGGACTGATGGGTGCAGGCATCGCCCAGGTCGCGGCTCGCGCCGGCCTCGAGGTGGTGTTGCTGGACATGGATGCGGCAGCAGCTGAACGTGGCAAGGCGTCCATCGCAGCCAGGCTGAAGGCAGCAGTGGACAAGGGCCGGCTGTCGGCAGACCAGGCCGAGCGGGCGCTGGAGCGCATTACGGCCACGGGCGACTATGCGGCGCTCAAGGGCGCGCAGCTGGTCGTCGAGGCGGTGTTCGAGAATCGCGAGGTGAAGTCGCGCGTGATTGCCGCCGCCGATGCCGCGCTCACCCGGGATGCGGTGCTGGCGTCCAATACCTCCACGCTGCCAATCACCGGCTTGGCCGGCTACTCGAAGCGTCCAGCCAACTTCATCGGGCTGCACTTTTTCTCGCCCGTCGATCGCATGCCCCTGGTCGAAGTGATTCGCGGCAAGAAAACCTCGGACGCTACGCTGGCCCGGGCGCTGGATTTCATCCAGCGGCTGCGCAAGACCCCGATCGTGGTCAACGACTCGCGGGGCTTCTACACCAGCCGCTTCTTCGGCAGCTACGTCAACGAGGGCATTGCCATGGTGGGCGAGGGCGTGAGCCCCGTGCTGATCGAGAACGTGGCGCGCATGCTCGGCATGCCGGTGGGACCGCTGGCCGTGCAGGACGAGGTCGGCCTCGACCTGGCCGTCAGCGTTACGCGCCAGACTCAGGCCGACCTCGGCGAGTCCTGGCAGCCGGGCGCCTCCTTTCCGATCGTCGAGAAACTGTCGGCGGAGCTGGGCCGACACGGCCGCAAGAGCGGCGGCGGTTTCTATGACTATCCGGAGGGCGCGCCCAAGCGCCTATGGCCGGGCCTCGCGCAGACCTGGGCGCCTGCCCAGCCGCAGCCGGAGGCCGCCGAGGTGCGCAGGCGCTTGCTCACCGTGCAGTTGATCGAGGCATTGAAGTGCATGCAGGAGGGCGTGCTGGAAGACCCTGCCGACGGCGACGTTGGCGCGGTGTTCGGGGTGGGCTTCCCGGCCCACCTGGGTGGGCCGTTCTCCTGCATCGATCGCCTGGGCGCCGAGCGGGTGCTGCGTGAATGCACCGAGCTGGCGAAGCGCTACGGTGAACGCTTCAAGGCGCCGTCGCTGCTGCGCCGGATGGTTCGCGACGGCGTCAGTTTCTACGGCACCAGGTCGCAGGCCGCGTCCGCCTAGCGTTGTCCGGTCAGCGGATCTCGATGACGAGCTCGCCGACCTGCCCGTCGAAGGGAAGGTCTGGCGGGTAGTCGGCCAGCACCGGGCTGCCGAGGTCGATGCCTACGTCCAGTGTCTCGTGGATCGAGAACAGGAACGGGGCCGTGCGCTCAATGGCGACACGAGCGGCCGGATGGCCGTTCACCAGCAGGCTGGCTTCTGCCGGACCGCCACTCATCGGCCGTGCATAGTCGACCTTGACCTCGATCTCGGAGCGACCCGCGGGGAGCGCCTGGTCACCGAGGGCCGTGAACGGCTGCTTACCGACGAAGTTGTAGGCATAGAACGGTCGCCGATCGGCATCGATGCCGAGGAGCCAGCCGCCCGCCACCCCGCCATAGGCCGCCACCACGCCACCGCGCCCCCACATCGTCCTCGTCATGGCCGACGACATGGGCTGGGGCGAAACCGGCTACAACGGCCACCCCATCCTCAAGACTCCGAATCTCGATGCGATGGCCGCCGCCGGCCTGCGCTTCGACCGCTTCTACGCTGCCTCGCCGGTCTGCACTCCCACACGTGCCAGCCTCCTCACCGGCCGCCACGCCAACCGCTCCGGCGCCTTCTCGCCCAACTGGTCCACGCGCCCCGAAGAAATCACCCTCGGCCACATCCTCCGTGCCGCCG
>JAURMS010000335.1 GCA_030830595.1 Gammaproteobacteria bacterium
CCGAACAGAGGGCGTCGATCGCCGGATCCTGGCCGTAGATGACCAGCTTGAGGGTGCGATCGAGGTTACGCAGCACCTCGCGGTCCGACAGCGACACGTTGGCCGTGGGGATGCGGGCGATACGGGCGACGACCGCTTCCACCTGCCCAACATCCACTTTCTCGGGACGCGACTCGGCGGGCTTCAGGCGGGTGGCCGCCCCTGCCTCGTCCACGACATCGATCGCCTTGTCCGGCAGTTGGCGGTCGCCGATATGCCGCGCGGCCAGCTCGGCAGCCGCAACCAGCGACTCATCGGTGTAGGCGATGCCGTGATGCTGCTCGAATTTTTCCCGGAGGCCGCGCAGGATCTCGACCGTCTCAGACACCGACGGCTCCACCACGTCGATTTTCTGGAAGCGCCTGGCGAGGGCGTGGTCCTTTTCGAAGATCCCGCGATACTCCTGATAGGTGGTTGACCCGATGCAGCGCAACTGGCCGTTGGCCAGCGCGGGCTTGATCAGGTTGGAGGCATCCATCACCCCGCCGGAGGCCGCGCCGGCACCGATCAAGGTATGGATCTCGTCAATGAACAGGATGGCACCGGGCTGGTCGCGTAACTCGCCCATCACCGCCTTCAGTCGCTTCTCGAAATCGCCGCGGTACTTCGTACCGGCGATCAGCGTACCCATGTCGAGCGAATAGAGCGTGCAGTCCGCCAGCACCTGAGGCACCTTGCCTTCCACGATCATCCGCGCAAGGCCCTCGGCGATCGCAGTCTTACCCACGCCGGCCTCGCCGACATAGAGCGGGTTGTTCTTGCGCCGACGGCAAAGGATCTCGATGGTGCGCTCCACCTCCAGCGCCCGACCGATCAGGGGATCGATGCGCCCTTCACGAGCCGCCTGGTTGAGGTTGGTGCAATAGCGATCGAGCGCGCTGGCCTCGGCTTCGGCCTCCGCCTCCTTGCCACCCTCGCCGGCGGAGTCGCCCCGCCCCTCGCCCCGGGCATCCCCGTGCTTTTCCAGGCCGTGGCTGATGAAGTTGACGACGTCGAGGCGCGTGATGTCCTGTCCGGCCAGCAGGAAGGCCGCATGGGACTGCTTCTCGCTGAACAGGGCCACCAGGATGTTGACGACCCCGACCTCCTTGCGACCGCTGGACTGAACATGGAACACCGCCCTTTGCAGCACCCTCTGGAAACCGAGGGTGGGCTGGACCTCGCGGTCGTCCCCCTCCGGCAGGACGGGTGTGGTGTCCTCGACGTACTTTTCCAGCTCGCTGCGCAGGGTGGCCAGGTCGGCGCCACAGGCCTTGAGGACCTTGACCACACCACCGGTGTCGAGGATGCCGAGCAGCAGGTGTTCGACCGTCATGTACTCGTGACGGCGTTCACGGGCCTTCTGGAACGCGTCATTGAGGCAAATTTCCAATTCACTGGAAAGCATCAGGCCTCCTCCATGGTGCACATCAACGGGTGCTGGTGTTGGCGAGCGTAACTGGTCGCCTGGGCGACCTTGGTTTCGGCAATCTCGTAGGTGTACACCCCGCAGACACCCTTGCCACGGGTGTGCACCTCGAGCATCACACGGGTCGCCTTGGTGCGGTCCAGGCCGAACACGCGCTGCAAGAGGTCGACCACGAACTCCATTGGCGTGTAGTCGTCGTTGATCAGCAGCACCTGGTACAGCGGTGGCTTCTTGAGCTTGGGGCGCGCCTCCTCCACCACCAGGCCGTGGTTCGGCTGCCGTTCGTCCGGATCCCGCTCGTCACCCATGCCCATCTCCAGCCCCGCAGCCTGTGATTGTCGTTGACAATGTATGGGGCCGGGCGTTCCTCGATACAAGATCATGACGCACCCGGCATTTTCAAGCCTTGCCAGCCCGGTTTACCTTGTCGCCCTGCTCCGCAAGCCCGTATCATGGCAGGAGTTTATCTGGATACCGGAGCATGCTGAACATGTCCAAGGCCGCCGCAGTACCGGCCACGCCCGCCGGGCGTGCCTGGGTGGCCATCGTCCAGCGAAGCCCGACGATTCTGGCGGCCGTGCTGGTGGTCGGCATGGCCGTCGAGGCGGCCACCGTCGCCTGGCGGTTCCTGTCCCCGCCGGAGCAAGACACCATGTCGGCTGCGGCCCCGGCAGCAGAGGGGCCGGTGAACCTGGCCGCAGTGGTCAACGCCCACCTGTTTGGACGGGCGCCACAAGTGGCCCAGGGTGGGGGGCCCACCCCGGTCAGCACCGCTCGGCTGGTGCTGGTGGGCACGCTCGCGGGCACCGACCCGGACGAGGGCTGGGCCATCCTCGGGGAAACCGCCCAGGCCGCCCGGGTGTACCGATCGGGAACCGCCCTGCCCGGTGGCATCCGGCTCAAGGATGTGTACCCAGACCGGGTCATCCTCGACCGCGGGGGTCGGCTGGAAGTGTTGAACCTGCCGCGTATCAGCGTGGGTGGGGGCTCCCCGGCCATGGCCATGAGTCGAACCCGACCTCTCCCCACCGCAGACCGGGTTCGCAGCGCGGTCTCCGTCGACCGCGGGGGCGTGTCGGAACTGTTCCGCCCGCAGCCGGTATTCGCCGGCGGCCAGCAGAAGGGCTACCGTCTCTACCCGGGACGCAACCGCGCCCAGTTCGCCACCCTGGGCCTGCGTCCGGGTGACCTGGTCACGGCCGTCAACGGCGCGCCACTTGATGATCCGGCGCGAGGCATGGAAACGCTGCGCGGCCTCAGTAGCGGTGGCCCGGTGAACCTGACCATCGAGCGCAACGGGGTTGAGCAGCAGGTCACCATCGACCCCTCTGCCGCGATCGGCGCGCAGGACGATAGCAACGATAACGCGGAACCCGAGACACCGCCCTCGGCCGGTGCCCCGGAACCCGAGACCGAATGACGCGAGTCCGAAGGAAACAGTCATGAACAGCAGACCCCTCCGCATCCTGATGCTCAGCGCCGCGCTGGCGTGCTCCGGTGCGGCCACCGCCCAACAGGGCCCTGCCATTACGCCCAACTACAAGGATGCCGACCTCGGGCAGGTGATCGAGGCCGTGGCTCAGGTCACCCGCAAGAACTTCATCGTCGACCCCAGGGTGCGGGCGCAGGTCACCATGCTGTCCACCACGCCGATGAGCCCGGCGGCCTTCTACGAGGCCTTCCTGGCGATCCTGCAGGTCCACGGTTTCGTGGCCGTGCCCTCGGGCGACGTGATCAAAATCCTGCCTGATGCCAACGCGCGGCAGATGCCGGCCAACGACCTGCCCGATTCGGTCAGCTCCACCTCCGATGAGATCGTGACCCAGATCGTGTTGCTCAGGAACGTCTCCGCTGCCCAGCTGGTGCCGATCCTGCGACCCCTGATCCCCCAGTACGGGCATCTCGCCGCCCACCCGGCCTCCAACATGCTCATCATTTCTGACCGGGCCGCCAACGTGAACCGGATGGTGCGCATCA
>JAURMS010000336.1 GCA_030830595.1 Gammaproteobacteria bacterium
GAGGCCGACAAGCCCGTCATCCGCGTGCAGCCGGCGGACGTGCAGTCCTTCATCAAGGCGCGCATGGCCCAAGGCGCGGCGCCGGCGACGGTCCGGCAGGGCATCGTCGTGCTCCGGATGATGTTCAAGCGGGCGCTCGACGAGGGCATGTGCGCCATCAACCCCGCCGCCACGGTCGAGGTCCCCGACGGCGAGAGCCAAACCAAGCTCCCGTTCACGGACGAGGAAGTGCAGCGTATCCTGAAGGCCTGCCCGAGCGAGGAATGGCGCACCTTGGTCTTCCTAGGGTACTACACCGGCGCCCGTATGGGCGACTGCCTGGGGCTCACCTGGGCGTCCTTTGACCTCGGGGACACCCCTAAGCTCACCTATAAGCAGAAGAAGACCGGCAAAGGCTCCAAAGGCTGGGTCACCATCGCCGTCCACCCTGCCCTCCATAAACGCCTCCTGGAGTGGCGCCAGGCCTCCAAGGCGGGCAAGGATGGCCCGGTCCTCCCCGGACTC
Organism: Gammaproteobacteria bacterium; assembly: GCA_030830595.1. Classification (GTDB taxonomy): domain Bacteria; phylum Pseudomonadota; class Gammaproteobacteria; order Steroidobacterales; family Steroidobacteraceae; genus SG8-30. The sequence continues at coordinate 505 of JAURMS010000336.1, forward strand.
ACCGCAAAGGCCCTAGGAGGCAACACAGGCCCAAGCACCCTCTTCGTCCAGCTCGTCAAGGCTGCCGGCATCGACCCCTGCTACGCCACCACCGGCCGTAGCAAGCAGCCCAGGAAGTGCTTCCACAGCTTCCGCACCACCCTCGTCACCCGGATGCAGAGCCTCGAGATCCCGCAAGAAGTCCGAATGAACATCGTCGGTCACGCCAGCGCCGACGTCCATAAGGGCTACAGCCAGGGCGAGTGGAATTCCGTAAAGTCTGCGATCAATAAGCTGCCTGATTTGGAAGTTTGAACTTAATTAGACTTAGTAAGTTTGCTCAAAAAATAGCCGAAGACAGCTCCAGCAGCAAACTTAGCCAGAGTTGAAGCAAAGTGCGTCACGAACTCCTCGACAAACAACTCCTTCATCTTCCTGAAAGAACGCCACCTTCTATCACGAAGTCGACTTAAGCCGCCCTTAGTAAGGGCTACGTAGATAAACTGGATACCACCATGACGATTAACCATAGCCCTAATCGGCTTATCGGTTTCGCCAACCTCAACGAGCAACCGGTCATCCAGCAAAAGCGAGGTGGCGATACCTATCTCGTGTATCTCGAAGCCAAGAAGTTCCTTAGGCATTCGAGCCATGTCATCAGGTACGGCAGACTTGCCATCCCTCACCAACATGAGGATCGCCGACTTGATGCGCTCCTCGTCTTCAGGATTTGCAAACAAAGGAATGCTCATCTCGGTCATTCAACCAACGCCTTGTTCACGGCGTCGACGGGGTCCTTGTAGAACTCGATGTTGACCTTGGTCCAGACGTCGTCGGGAAGGTCATTGAGCTGCCGGCGGGCGGCCACGGGCATGAGCAGCGTCGCAGCCTTCTTGTCCACGGCCATCTCGGCCAGGGCGACGGCGTTGGGCAGCATCTCAATTGACCCGCCGAGGTTCAGACTGCCCACGATGATGGTTCCGCCCTTGGTGTTTCGTCCGAGCAGAGCGCCGACCATGGAGACGAGGACTCCGACGCCGATTCCGTGGCCGTTCTTGTCCGTGTCCATGGCTCGCAGCTGCAGGGTGTACTCGTAGCCGCGCGGATCGCGGTCGGAGCCAACCAGCTGCTTGGCAAGGACGTAGAGGTTCTGCTCGCCGACCTTGACGCTTTCCTTGAAGGGCATCGGAGCCGGCTGGTTAAGGATCTTAACCCCGGCCCCAGGGCCGGCGTTGACCTCGACCCGGAACAGGCCCGGGGTCGTGTCGGTAGAGCCAGGCCCGAGCGTCCAGACCTGACCAGGAGGCAGCGGATCGGCGTCGATGGCGTCATCCGAGTGCAGCTCGGGCGTGCCCACGAACTGCTCAACGCCATCGACACCGATGGTGAAGCTGAAGTGGGTGTTGCGGAACTCGCTGCTGAGGCAGCGTTTCTGCTGCTCCTTGACGCGCCGGCGTGACTCAAGAGCAAGGCGCAGGATCCACTCCAGGTCCTTGTCGTCGATGGGCATGTCCGGGTTGGGGAAGAGCAGCTTAACCAGACCAGAGACCGTCTTGTTGACCGCCTCGATGTCTCGGCCGCTGAGGGCCCCTCCGAAGTGCGCCCTGCCCTGCAGCACGGTCGCCCGGCTGATCGGGCGCATGCGCGTCCAGCAGCCGCTAAGGAAGTCGCTGACCAGGCCGAAGTGGTTGGTCAGATGCTCGCCGGGCTTGAGCTTGGGGAAGTCCCAACCGGGCACAAATGCATGGATGCGGTCCTGGAAGGCGGTGTCGTCGCGCATCTCAGCCGGCAGAGGGCTCAGGAGATGCCCGATCTTCTGCTGTTGCTGCACATCGACGTCGAAATTGCCGACCATGACGATGGAGCCCTCGGCGGTGATCTGGTCCTTGCCACGGCTGAACTGACCCGAGGCCATGTAACCCTTCATGATGTTCACGCCGTCCTTGGAATCGAAGGAGACCCCGGAGACCTCGTCGAAGCACACCACATCATAGAGGCAAACGAGGCCACGGGCGCCGTTGGAGTTGTTCACGAACATCTTCGCCACGGTAGCCTTGCCGCCGGAGACCAGGTGCGAGAAAGGCGAGATCTGCTGGAAGAGGTGGCTCTTGCCGGTGCCGCGCGGGCCGAGCTCGACCATGTTGTAGTTACGCTCCACGAAGGGCACCATGCGCAGGATGGTCACGCGTTTGGCGGCCTCGGTCATGGCCTCGGGCTCCAGTCCGATGGACCGGATGAGGAAGTCCCTCCACTGGTCAGTGCTAAAGGCCTTACGTCCGTCCTGAAGGGCTTTCACGGCGTCGGCGCTGGACAGCTGGATAGGGCGCAGCTGACCGACCTTGAAGGGCAAGCCACCCTGGGCCTGGGCGCCCATGGCATCATACTCGAGAGTGATCTCGGCGTAGAAGCCGTCTGAGAGGATACGCTCATGCTCCCGGATGAACTCGTCGGGCACGAGGGCGTCCTTGATGCCCACGCTCGGTAGCTCGCCGAGATAGCGGTCGTTCTTGGCGTCCAGACGAGCCTTAACGATGTCGATGAGCCTCACCGAGCCCTGCTCGCGAGCCCGGGCCTTGAAGACCTCCTGGTCGCTGCTGCGTACGGTGCGTCCCTCGAGCTGCTTCTCCACGAGGGCGAGGCCCTCCTTGATCTGCGTCTCATCGGTGGTGGCACAGTAGCGTCCGAGCAGGAACTCAACGACGTAGGTCGGGAGCGGGTAGGATTTGGAGTACTTGCGGACGAGGTCCTTACGGACGAGGTAGCCCTTGAAGGCGCCTGCGGCGATGGTGTCGAGTTGGTCCATGTTGGTGTTAAGTTTGTTCAGGGAGATTAGGATTGGCCCAGTTTGGTCTTCTTCTGGGAAAGGGTGCCGCCATCAGGGCCGATGAGGACGACGAAGAGGTCCTTGCCCTCGTGGTCATCCTCCACGGGGATGCTTAGGTTGCCGTCGGCAGGCACCAGCTTGGGCGTAGCGATGGCCGACTGTCCGCCGGCGGACTTAAGTCGGATATCCACCCTCGAGCCAGCGGGAGCGCCGGCGCAGTCAACGACACACCGGAAGCCAGCCCATGCCACAGCGGTAATCTGTCCGACTGTGGGCGCCCTGCCCTCCCCGCGCACTGTAAGCACAGGAATGACGCACTCCTGGGGGCTCAGACCGCCGTGAGAATACCCGGTTACCTTGTTGAAACAGGCGATGCCAGGAGGGGTATGGACGGTCTGGGAGGGGTTCCAGAACCATGCCACCTGCACGGTGTCCGGAGGTGTGCCGGTGGAGGCCACGGCCGAGCGTCCCCAGCGAGTCTCAGTGAGGTGCCGAGGGAGGTCCACCTTGGGCAATCCGCCGTCAAGCATCAGCCAACCATGGTCGGTCACGATCCTGACAGTGCGCCAGCCAGCTCCGATGAGCTGCTGAACGGCGCCAGCAAGCAGGTTGACCTCCGTTTGGAGATACTGGGCCAAGTCGGCTTCAACCTTGTGGCCAAGCGCGTCGATTTTGCCGAGCTCAAGCCATCCGCGGGACTGCGGAGTGGCGGGGGCGGATTCCGCAGTCTCGAGAATCTCGACGCCTTCTTCCGACATGGCAGCCCTTAGGAGCGCAGCGACGACGGGCTTGCCGGTGTTGGTCAGCGGGGCGAAGTCCTCCCTCAGCTCGCGGCCCTCGAAGGACTTCGCGACCGGAGTGACAGCCGGCTTGGCGGTGGCAGTGACGCTAGGCAGCGCGGACCAGCGCCAAGTCACTTCGGTGGCAAGACCCCGCAAACGCAGACTAGCAGCGAGTTCCTGGCCGACATCGAAGCGCAGGCCATCGGCGAAGAGTAGGCAGCAGCCGGCTGGCAGGTCCACCACATCGAAATTGCGCAAGGTCGGCAGGGAGTTGCGCTGGTAGGCAGCCTGGAAACCACGGGCAGTCTCATCAGCCCACTGGGTGTAGATGCGGGTAGCCACCTTGGCGAAAGCTGTCAGTTGCTCGGCCTTGGCCTTGGCGAGGCAGCGAACATAGGCGGCATCGGCCTGCCATCCCTTGTCTGCATGGTTCTGGGCATAGGTCTCGGGGGATGTCCCTGAAACGACCCGGCCGGCCAGGCTCGCGAGCTCCGCGAGCTCCTTGAGCACGATGAGTTCCCTACCCTTGCCCATCCTGATCCAAATGGCTTGCCGCAAGTGGCCGTGTTCTGCCTCAAGTTGGGCCAACTTGGCGATGGCATCGGGAATGCGCGCTGTGACGAGCGACTCGACCCCTTGGCGAATATCCTTCATGCGCTGCTGGAAGACGCTGCACCAGCGGTCGGGCGGGGAAAGAAGGTCCGGGGGGCTGATTTCAGCCATACGCCGGCTGATTCCGGAGTAACCCGAGGGAGCCTCCGCGAGGCGCTGCCAGACGTGTTCCCACTCATCCTCGCCTTTGCAAAGGCGCTCGAGAGCGGTCGTATGGCCATCAACCTCGACGTTGAAGTCGAACTTGCTGAGGACCTGCGAGCAGAAGGCCTGCCAGACGTTAGGCTGGCAGGACGCACGGAACCCGTCCGGGTTATCCATCCACTTAAGCAGGGAACGGACGACATCCGGGGCGACCATGCCCTGGAAGAAATCGGCGTCCAACTGCCGGCCGCGCAACTCCGACAGCGGCTCGTTGAGGATATCAGGGAGATTGGCGAGAATGGCCTGCTGGGTGGACTGACTGCCCGCGAGGTTAAGTCCGAGGCCTGACTGGGTGCCAAGGAATGAGATCGCGCCCCAGTCCGCCGTGTTAGGCTGAGTCCAGACCTTGCCGCGCAGGGCGAGATCGACTAGCGGCCGCACCTGAGACGGCCCTAGGTCATCCGCGCGCAGCTGCGCGCGCGAGTAACCCGGCACATAGATGATGGGGATGGCGCCGGCCGGGAAACCGTCGACGACAATCGTCTTCTCGACCACACAGCGGAGCCAGATGGCAGGACCCGTTCCGCGCTCAGGATTGTAGGCACCAAGGCAGAGCAACTCGGGGATCTGAAGA
>JAURMS010000337.1 GCA_030830595.1 Gammaproteobacteria bacterium
GCAAGGTGCGTTACTTCAAGTCCAGCGGCGAAGTCGTGGACGTTTGAGCGTGGAGAACGGCGAGATGGCTTACCAGGCCCGTTTGCACAAGCAGTATCGCGAGGAGCTGATGCCCAGGCTCAAGAGCCAGCTCGGCCTCGGCAATGACATGCAGGTTCCCCGGATCACCAAGATCACCATCAACATGGGTGTCGGTGAGGCCGTGGCCGACAAGAAAGTCATGGACGCGGCGGTGGAAGACCTGACCCGCATCACCGGACAGAAGCCGTCGGTGCGTCCGGCCCGTCAGGCCGTTGCATCGTTCAAGGTCCGTGAGGGCCTGCCGGTGGGTTGCAAGGTCACCCTGCGTGGCGCCCGCATGTACGACTTCCTCGACCGGCTGATCAACGTCGCCATGCCACGGATCAGGGACTTTCGCGGCGTGAACCCGCGCTCCTTCGACGGCCAGGGCAACTACAGCTTTGGCGTCAAGGAACAGATCATCTTTCCGGAAATTGCCTACGATCAGATCGACCAGCTGCGCGGGATGGATATCACCATCACGACCACGGCGGTCGACGACGCAGCGGGACGTGCGCTGCTCGAGGCCTTCAACTTTCCCTTCAGGAAGTAACCATGGCGAAGACCAGCATGCTCGAGCGGGAGAAACGGCGGGCCCGCACCGTGAAGAAGTTCGCAGCCCGGCGCGCGAAGCTCAAGGAGCAGATCCGCGACCCCAAGACCTCGGTCGATGACCGGGCTGCGGCGGTGGCCGCGCTGCAGAAGCTGCCCCGCGATTCCAGTGCTTCTCGTCTTCGGGAGCGTTGCGCCATCACCGGTCGTCCCCGCGGCACCTACGCGAAGTTCGGCCTCGGGCGTACCAAGCTCCGCGAGGCCACCATGCGCGGTGAAATCCCGGGCCTGCGCAAGTCCAGCTGGTGAGGTAATCAGAACATGAGCATGACAGACCCCATCGCTGACTTCCTGACTCGTATTCGCAACGGCCAGGCCTCGGGCAAGGCCGAAGTGAGCGTAGGCTCGTCCAAGGTCAAGGAGGCCATCGCGCGAGTCCTTAGGGACGAGGGCTACATTGCCGATTACGCGGTCCGCAAGGATGGCAGCAAGGCGACGCTGACCGTTGCCCTCAAGTACCACGACGGTCGTCCGGTCATCGAGCGGCTGGAGCGTTATTCCCGCCCCGGCCTGAGGCAGTATCGTGGAAAGGGCGGCTTGCCCCGGGTGCTGGGTGGGCTGGGCGTGGCCATCGTCTCCACGCCCAAGGGCGTCATGACCGACCGGGAAGCCCGGCGGGTCGGTGAGGGCGGCGAAGTGTTGTGCCTGGTCGCTTGAGGCCTGGTAACCGAGGAAATTCGACATGTCTCGCGTAGCGAAGAATCCCGTCAAACTGCCCAAGGGGGTGACCGTCACGGTTGCCGCGGGCGAGGTTACGGTCAAGGGTGGCAAGGGCAGCCTCACGCTGGCGCTTGCCAAGGGTATTTCCGTCGTCCAGGAACAGGAAACCCTGTCCGTCCGGACGGATGGCGGGCCGTCGGCCAAGGCCCTGGTGCCGGCCGCGGGCTCAACCCGTGCCCACCTGGCCAACATGGTGCAGGGCGTCACGCAGGGTTTCGAGCGCAAGCTCGAGCTGGTCGGGGTGGGCTATCGAGCCGCGGTGCAGGGCAAGACCCTGAACCTGACGCTGGGCTTTTCGCACCCCGTAGCGTTTCCGGTCCCCGAGGGCATCTCCATCGAGACGCCCAGCCAGACTGAAGTGCTGGTGAAGGGCATCGACAGGCAGAAGGTGGGGCAGGTGGCTGCGAACATCCGCGGCTTCAGGCCCCCCGAGCCCTACAAGGGCAAGGGCGTCCGTTACTCGGACGAAAAGATCGTGCTGAAGGAAGGCAAGAAGAAGTAACCGCCATGTCACAACTCAGCAAAAAGGACAAACGCCTGCGTCGCGCTGCGCGCGGTCGAGCAGGCATCCGCGAATCGGGCACGGCCAGGCTGACGGTTCACCGTACGCCCCGGCACATCTATGCCCAGGTCACCACTGCCGACGGCGCCAAGGTGCTCGCAAGCGCCTCTACGGTGCAGGAAGCGGTGGCCAAGGAACTGCCCGGCACGGGCAACGCCGCAGCGGCCGCGGCCGTCGGCCGGGCGATTGCCGAGCGCGCCAAGGCCGCGGGCGTCACCCGGGTGGCCTTCGACCGTTCCGGTTTCATGTATCACGGGCGCGTAAAGGCCCTAGCCGAGGCCGCCCGCGAGGCTGGCCTCGAATTCTGACCCGAGAGGTGGTGTGATGGCACGAGAGCAAAGGGGCGCGGCGACCGACGACATGGTCGAAAAGCTGGTCGTCGTCAACCGCACCGCCAAGGTGGTCAAGGGCGGACGCAAGTTCGGCTTCACCGCCTTGACCGTCGTCGGCGACGGGGCGGGCCGGGTGGGCTTCGGCTACGGCAAGGCGAAGGAAGTCCCGGTGGCCATCGCCAAGGCGATGCAGCAGGCGCGTCGCAACCTGGTGTCCGTGCCGTTGCGCAACGACACGCTTCACTACGCAGTACACGGCCGCCACGGGACCACCCGGGTGATCGTGCAGCCGGCCTCCGAGGGCACGGGCGTCATTGCCGGCGGCGGCATGCGCGCGGTGTTCGAGGCCGCTGGCGTCCGTAACGTGCTGGCCAAGAGCTACGGGTCGCGCAATCCCATCAACGTGGTGCGTGCCACCTTCGATGCGTTTGCCAGGATGCGTTCGCCTTCGGCCATCGCCGCCAAGCGCGGCAAGACCATCGAAGAAATCACGGGTTGAAGGCCATGGCAGCAACCAAACTCAAGGTGACCCTGACGGGCAGCCTAGCCGGGCAGCTCAACAACATTCAGTCATCCGTGCGCGGGCTGGGCCTGCGGCGGATCCGCGACAGCCGGGTGGTGGCCGACACTCCTGAGAATCGCGGCATGATTCGTACCGCACAGCATCTGCTGCGCGTCGAGGAGGCCTGACATGCGTCTCAATGACATCAAGCCGGGTGCCGGCAGCAAGAAGCCCCGCCTCCGCGTCGGCCGTGGTGCCTCCGCCGGTCAGGGTAAGACCTGCGGTAAGGGTGGCAAGGGCCAGAAAGCCCGCAAGGGCGGCTACCACAAGGTGGGTTTCGAGGGCGGTCAGATGCCGATCCAGAGGCGGCTGCCCAAGGTCGGTTTCCGCTCGGCGATGGCTCGCACCCGTGCAGAAGTGACGCTGACCGACCTGCTGAAGGTCAAGTCGGAGATCGTCGACCTCGCGGCGCTCAAGGCGGCCAGCGTGGTCCCCGCCAACACGGCCAAGGCGCGGATCATCCTCTCCGGCAAGATCGAGCGTGCCATCACGGTCAAGGGCCCGGGCGTCGTCGCGACCAAGGGCGCCCGTGCGGCCATCGAGCAGGCCGGCGGCAGCATCGACGAGGGTGGCGCGGCCTGAGGCCGGCGCTGAGAGAGGTACGAGCAGGTGGCGACTCAGGGACTCGGTGCTGGACTCGGAATCGGTGAAGCCGCGCGTTTCACCGAGCTGCGCCATCGCCTGTTTTTCCTGCTGGGAGCCCTGATCGTCTACCGGATTGGCACCTTCGTCCCGGTTCCGGGGCTGGATATGGCGGCGATGTCCCGCCTGTTCGAGCAGCAGGAGGGGACCATCCTCGGGTTGTTCAACATGTTCTCGGGTGGGGCGCTGTCCCGGCTGTCGATTTTTGCGATGGGCGTGATGCCCTATATCTCGGCCTCCATCATCATCCAGATGATGGCGGTGGTCGTGCCCAGCATGGCGGCCATCAAGAA
>JAURMS010000338.1 GCA_030830595.1 Gammaproteobacteria bacterium
GCCAGTCTCCTTCGAGATTCCCCTGGTCCAGTATTCCGACCACCTCCCCCTGGTGTTCGATTTCGAGGTGCGGGCGCCCGCTGAGCGGCGTCACGTTAAGGCGAGGATCACAGCCGGCGAGGCCGTCTAGCCTCAAGGTGCGGACCCCGATTGCTATGCTAAAATCGCCCGGATGTCTCAAAAACTGGTCAGCCCCAACATCCTGAAGGATTATTCGCCGCTCGACGGCCTGAAGCGCGAGAACCTTTTGGCGCTCGGCCGCAAAACGGTCGCCCAGTCGCTGGAAAGCGGTCGGACCCTGTTCCGGGAGGGGGACACCGATAAGAGGGTGTACTACCTGCTGTCCGGGGTAGTCGAGATCTGCCTGGGTAAGGACACCGTGGCAACCATCCAGAGTGGCGGCAAGGAAGGCCGCAACCCCATTGCGCCAAGCCATCCTCGGCGGTTCACCGTCCGTGCCCTGACCGACATCGAGTACTTCACGGTCGATGGCGACATGCTGGACCTGCTGTTGACCTGGGACCAGACCGGCACCTACGAGGTGGGCGAGATCAGCACCGGTCAGGAGCACTCCAAGGAAGACGACTGGATGACCTCCCTCCTCCAGACCAAGGCCTTTCACCGGATTCCGCCCGCGAACATTCAGGGACTGTTCCTGGGCATGGAGCGAGTCAACGTTTCCGCAGGGGACGTGGTCATCAAGCAGGGCGAGGTGGGCGACTACTTCTATGTGATCGTCAAGGGCCAGTGTGTCGTGACCCGTGAGACCCCGCTCAACCGCGAGGGCATCCGGCTGGCAGAACTCGGGGTCGGTGAATCCTTTGGCGAGGAGGCCCTGGTGTCAGACGCGCCCAGGAACGCCACGGTCACCATGGTGTCCGACGGCGCCCTGATGCGTCTCAGCAAGGCAGAGTTCAATTCATTGTTGACCGAGCCACTGCTGAAGCGGGTGTCGCTCGCCGAGGCTCAGGCGCTGGTGAAATCGGGTGGCGCCTGGCTGGATGTGCGTCTGCCCAGCGAATTCGACAATTTTCATCTGGAAGGCGCCGTCAGCGTACCGCTCTATTTCCTGAGGATGAAGCTCTCCAGCTTCAATATGGGAACGCCGATCGTGGTGGTCTGCGACACCGGTAGCCGCAGCTCCGCTGCCGCTTATCTCCTGAGTGAGCGCGGTTTCGAAGCTTCTTGCCTGGAGGGCGGGCTGATCGGTAACCGTTTAGGGCCTTCCGTTGATTAGATGAGCGGGTAACCCGGGACGGCCTCTCGGATCCTACTTGCTTCCCAGCCCGTTGCTGATCATTATGTCAACTCGAATCAGGATTCCGTTAAGAGGATCCTTCGAGGGAAGGCGTGATGACTCGGCAGATGTTCACACTGACCGGCCAGAGCTACCAGGAAAAGCTCGCAGCGAGACATTGCGTGGCGGGCATGGAAGCGCGGCTCGAGCCGGAGGTGCAGGGGCCTTCAGGTGCCGAGGCCATCGTGGTCAAGGCTTATTTCCGTTTTCGGCAGCGTTGGGAGACGATAGGCCGAATCTCCGACTCCCACCGTGACAGCCTGTCTCAAGCGGTTGCAGCCCTCGGAGTTCTGGCGGTCACCATCAGCCGAGTGACGCCAAAGCGAGACGGCTATACAGAAGTCACGATCGAACTGAAACAGAAGCCCGTTGCGATTCCGGCTCAAAAACTTGGCCAACTTGGGGCCGCAGGAGCCGCCTAGGTCATTTTGAGCCGCGGGGGCCGCTCACTCACGGCAACATGGCGTGGTACAGCCGTCTTCCGGGGTGGCTACATCGTATGGGTCTGTTTGTCTCCGCCGATCGCGCCAGCCAGATAAGCCTCGATTTTCTTCTGGGTCATCCCACGATCCTGCTCGCTGAACTGCACGCCAATGCCGGCCGTGCGCTTACCCTGCGCACCCTTCGGCGTCACCCAGATGACCTTGCCGGCCACTGGAATCTTCTCGTTTTCGCCCATCAGGTTGAGCAGCATGAACACCTCGTCGCCGAGGCGATAGTTGCTGTTAGTGGGGATGAAGAGCCCTCCGTTGCGGACGAAGGGCATGAAGGCAAGGTATAACGCGCTCTTGTCCTTGATGGTCAAGGTCAGAAGCCCTGGTTTACCGGCCGCACTGCGCATCACCTGTCGCCTCTCCTTGTCCCCTGCCCGGTCGCTGGCAGGAACCCGACCAGCAGGTTTTCCCACAACAACAGCGGGTTCGCCGGCCCGGCTTCGAGTTGTCGGGCCCGGCGGACCTCGTCTAGCAACCCGAAGCTGCCCCGGATGTTCCGCCCCGCGGCGGAATTTTTCAAGCGACCGGATGGATTATTGTTAACTTGATCACTCATTTCCCCCTGTTCGCGGATCGCCCGCTGAAGCCGTAATTCCAGCCATTGAAGCCTGGCGGCAGGGCGGTCCTTGCTCCAGGCCTGAGCCAGCGTCATGGGATCGGGGGTCGTTCTGGAGTCGAACAGTTGGGCCTCCATTTCGGGCCCAACCGGCTCCCCGGCGCTGGCGGCCTCGATGGCCGCAAAGGGTGCACCCCCGCAGTCCTCCAGGTAGGCAGGCCAGTCAGTGTCTGCGCTCTCGGTAGAGCGCAGCCAGCGCAGGGCCTCGTCCATCGGAGGTCGGGGTACGTACACGCGTTGGCAGCGGCTTTGGATGGTCGCCGGAATGCGCTCGGTGCGTTGCGCCACGAGGATCAGCGCCAGACGCTCGCCCGGTTCTTCAAGCGTTTTTAGAAAAGCGTTGTAACTATTTGTATTCATTGTATCTACTGGGTCGATAATGCCGACCCTGTAGCCACCCCTGAAACTCTTGCTGGTCAGCGAGACGCTCAGTTCCCGGACCTGCTCTACCTTGATCACGGTGGCCTTGTCCTCGCGTCCCACCCAGTGAAGGTCTGGATGGGTGCCGGCACTGAACAGGACGCAGTCATCACACTGCCCGCAAGGCTCCAGCCCTTGCTGGCGGCAAAACAGGAGTTGCGCGATCCACCAGGCCAGCGGGGTCTGACCGCCGCCCGGCGAGCCGTACAGCAGTAGGCCATGCGGGAGACGACCGCCCCGCAGGGCCAAGGCGACCCTCTGCCTGGCGCTGGCCAGCCAAGGCGTGCTTGCGGCAAGCCCGGCCAGGGCGGCGGCGGGCAACTCAAGGCCCCGATCCGTTTCACTCATGGCTTAAGGTCTCGACCAGCACCGCCTCGATGCGCTGCTGCACAGTGCCAAGTGGGCCCGAGGCATCCACGATCCGCACGCGCCCGGGTTCGCGCCTGGCAATCTCGAGATAGCCTGCGCGAACACGGGCAAAAAATGCCTCGTCCTCCCGCTCAAAACGGTCTTGCGCACCCCCTCGAGCAGACCTCCGCGGCCCGGTGACCGCGGGATCGGCGTCGAGTAGCAGGGTGAGGTCCGGCCGCCGAGTCCCCTGGGCGATGTCCTCCAGTTGCCGGATCATGCTATTCCCCAATCCCCTGCCCGATCCCTGATAGGCCTCGGTGGCATCGGTAAAGCGGTCGCAGATGACCCACTGGCCTGCGGCCAGCGCAGGCTCGATCTTCGCGGCGAGATGCTGGGCACGGGCGGCAAACATCAACAGTAACTCGGCCCGCGGGGTCAGGGGCTCGTCCGAGGTAGCCCCATGGAGGACCAGTTCGCGTATGCGCTCTGCCACGGCGGTGCCCCCCGGTTCACGGGTTTCCACCACCTGTATACCCCGCGACCTGAGAAATTCAGCAGCGAGCCTGGCCTGGGTGCTCTTGCCGACGCCCTCCACGCCCTCGAAAGTCAGGAACAGCCCCGACCGAGCGCTCACCTGCCCTCCCTCGCGCCACGCACGGCCGCAACATGGCGTGCCACGTTTCGATTGTGCTCTGCCAGTGTTTGGGCAAAGTAATGCCGCCCGTCACCGATGCCGGTGGCCACGAAGAAGATGTAGGGCGTGGGGGTGGGTTGGGTGGCTGCCCTCAGGGATTCCCAGCCTGCCAGCGCGATGGGGGTTGGCGGCAGGCCGGCTCGCCGATAGGTGTTGTAGGGTCCGTCCTGGTTGAGATGCGCCCGGGTCAGGTTCCCATCGAATGAGGGGCCGAGCCCGTAGATGACGGTCGGGTCGGTCTGCAGTCGCATGCCTCGCCGCAACCGATTGATGAATACGCCGGAGATCAGGCCACGTTCCTCCGCGGCGCCGGTTTCCTTTTCAACGATGGAGGCCAGAATCAGCGCCTCATAGGGTGTCCGGAGGGGTAAGCCGTCGATTCTCTCGCTCCATGCCCGCGAGAGTTGCTCCTCCAGTCGCTCGGCCGCCTGCTGCAACACGGCGCGGTCGGTGGTTCCCCTCTGGAATCGATAGGTGTCGGGAAAGAACATGCCCTCCGGGTGACTGACCGGCAGCTCCAGTCGGCGTGCCAGGTCAGCAGGGGCAAGACTGGCCGGAAGGGTCTGGGTGATGGCCGGATGCAGACGGATGGCCTCCAGGGTCTGCCTGAGGTTCCAGCCCTCGAGCAGGGTCAGTTGATGCAGCACGACCTCACCGGAGACCAGCCGATCCAGTAATTCGGTCGGCGTGGCGCCCGGTCCGATCTCATACTCACCGGCACGAAGCTGGGTGTCGATACCTCGCCTTCTGGCCTCCCGAATCCAACTTTCCGGGTGCTCAAGCAAGTCTGCGTCGGCCAGTTGCCTGGCAATGGCCCCAAGGGAGCTGCCTGGCTCGATCAGGATGACGGTTGGGGCCTCAATGGCGGCGATGGGGGTAGCCAGGCGGTGTGCATCCAGGGCGATCAATGCCCACCAAGCGAGGACGGCAGCGACGGCGGTGACCGCTGCAGCCTTGAGCAGCCGCCTCCTGGCCTCGGTCATCCCGGGGCGCGGAACACGAGCGTCCCGTTGGTGCCCCCGAAACCGAAGGAGTTGGACATCGCCACGCGAATTGGCATCTGGCGAGCCACGTGGGGCACGTAATCAAGGTCGCAACCCTCTGCAGGATTGTCGAGGTTGATCGTGGGCGGGGCGACCCCATCACGGATCGCAAGCACCGA
>JAURMS010000339.1 GCA_030830595.1 Gammaproteobacteria bacterium
TGATGCAGCCAAGGCGATCGAAGCCTTGAACGGTCACAGCATGGGTGGTCGTCAGTTGCGCGTCACCGAGGCCCAGGATCGCCCCCGGCTGGGTGGTGGCGCTGGCCGTCCCGGTGGCGGCGGTGGCTATCGCGGCGGTGGCGGCGGTGGCGGTGGCGGCTATCGCGGCGGTGGCGGCGGTGGCGGCGGCGGCGGCGGTGGCCGCTGGTAACGCACTGCCTTCACAGGCTGATTGGAAGGGCCCGCAATGCGGGCCCTTCTTTTTCAGGGACCCTGTAGCGATTCGGTGGAGAGGGACTGACGGATCCCCTCCTCGAGCCGGCCGAACTTCGGGACGATGCCCAGTTCCTCGCGCATGCGTCGGGTGTTGACCCGCCTTGAATCGGTCAGGAAAGACCAGGCCATGGGGGTCAGCACCGTCTCTGCCTCCGCTCGTTCAACCTCCGGCGGTTCGGGGAGGCCGGCGAGCCGCGCCACCATGCGCAGGTAGGTGGTGGTGCTGGCGTGGTCACCATCCCCTACGTTGTAGACCCGCCCTGCCGCCCCTGGCCTCGCCCCGGCGGCGACGCAAGCCTGCACAAGGTCTGTCACGTGGATGCGATTGCCGGGGCCGGCCTCCCTCTCCCGAAGCATCGGCAGTCGGCGGGTGATGCGGTCCAGGGGTAACCGACCGGGCCCATAGATGCCCGGGACCCTGAGGATGACCCACTCGATGCCTTGGCTCCGGGCGTGCTCAATCAATGCCGCCTCGGCGTCCAGTCGGGCACGACCCCGCCACTGCGTGGGGGCGGGTGGGGTGGTTTCATCCACTTCCGCGCCGCCTGCGTCGCCATAAACAGCCGTGGTGCTGAGATAGACGATGCGCTGTGGGCTGGAGCGCAGTGAGGCAAGCCAACGGCGCAGCCGGTCGTCCCGGGTTGAGTCCTTCGGGGGCGGAATCATGTAGTAGGCAAGGGGTATTTCGCCCAGTTCGGCTGGCGGAAGTTCGGCGTCGAAGTCGCAGGCCACGGCATCAAAACCCATGCCACTCAGGCGGGCAGCGCTCGGGACACTGCGAGTCAGGCAGCGGACGTCGCCTGGCAGGACCCGGGCGAGCCGCTCGCCTACGTAGCCACAGCCGACGATCAGGGCGTCAGGCATCGGGCGGTGGCCTATGCCTCGCCTCGATCCAGGTGTGCAGCGCCTCGACCAGCGCTTCATCGGTCGGGCGCCTGGCCATGATCACCGGTGAGCCGAGGCCTAACCTGCCGGCTGCCTCGGCCACCCTCGGCGCGCCGGTCAGCAGGGCCGTCGAGTCCATCAGTTCGCGGATGCGGGGTGTGACGATGCCAACCAGCGCATCCAGCAATTCCGAGCTGGTTGCCGTGTAGGCGTGGATGCCTCCATGTCGCCACAGCTCCTCCAGCGCCTGCAGCTGCGCGCGCTCCGGCCTGGCCGGCAGCCGACGGTAGACTTCAGCGTAGGTCACCGCGGCGCCACGTGCAGTCAGCTCCGCCCCCAGCACTTCGCGTCCCCCCTCGCCGCGCACGATGAGTATTCGCTGCCCCTTGACCTGCGCCAGTGCCGGCGCCCTGAGTAGCGCTTCACTGTCGAAACCGCCGTCCGGCACCACCCCGACCGGAAAGCCAAGGGCCTCAAGGGCCTGTGCGGTCGCCCGGCCGATGGCGGCCAGCCGCAGGTCGCGCCGATTGCCCAGCAGCGAGACGGCGCCGTATATCACCGCATTGACGCTGACGAAGATCACCAGCTGGAACCCGTCTACCGGCCCCTTGGCCGCACGCGAGCCCGGCAATTCCGCCAACGGCTGGATTTCCAGCGCGGGCAGATAGATCGCGGTGCCGCCGCCGGACTCGATCAACCCACCCAGTCGCTGTCCCTGATGAACCGGCCTGGTCACCAGCACACCGATCCCGGCCAGCGGTTTCACTGCCATGGTCGTCCGTTTGCTGGCACCTGCCCGAGTAACTCGCCTGCACCCGCGGCCAGCAAGCGGCTGGCCAACTCCGCGCCGATCTCGGCGGCGCGAGTCCCGGGGCCGCTGACCGTATCGGCCAGCACCCGGCTTCCGTCGGGCATGCCAACGAGGCCACGCAGCGTAAGCTGGCCGCCGTCGAGTTCGGCAAAGCCGGCGATGGGTGATTGACAACTGCCCTGCAGGGCGGCCGCCATGGCTCGTTCCGCCGTGAGGCACAGTCGTGCCTCCCGATTTTCGAGCGGCGCCAGCAGCGCATGCAGCCGATGATCGGCTTCCCGGCTCTCGATACCCACGATGCCCTGACCGACGGCGGGCAGCAGCTGTTCGGGGGCGACCCGGTGGCGAATACGCGAGCCCATTCCCAGTCGCTCGAGCCCCGCCGTGGCCAGCAGGATGGCATCGAAGGCCCCCGAATCCAGTTTGGCGAGACGGGTTTGCACGTTGCCACGAAGTTGCCCGACCACGACGTCCGGGCGCAGGCGCCTCAGCTGGCACTGCCGCCGCAGGCTCGAGGTGCCGACCCGGGCCCCCGCGGGCAGGTCCTCGAGGGTCCCGTATTGGCTCGACACCAGGGCATCGCGGGGATCTGCACGCTCCAGCACCGTGGACAGGACCATGCCAGGCGGAAGTTCAGCTGGCACGTCCTTCATGGAATGGACGGCCAGGTCCGCTCGTCCCTCCAGCATCGCGACCTCGAGCTCCTTGATGAACAGGCCCTTGCCCCCCACCTCGGCCAGCGCGCGATCGAGGATCCGGTCGCCCTCGGTGACCATCGGTAGCAGTTCCACCTCGAGGCCGGGGTGGGCGGAGCGCAGACGTTCGGCGACGTGCTCGGCCTGCCAGAGGGCGAGCGGGCTGCGACGGGTGGCAATGCGGACGCGCTGGTTCATCTGTGCATTTTGCCATGCCCTGCGCCGGGGCCAAGTGATCAGCGCAGGCGTCTTTGCACCTCGGCGGCCAGCCGGCGACTCACCGGAAGCCGACCGCTGTTGCCCCGCAGGGTCAGGAACAGCTGTCCGGTGTCGTCCTTGTCGAGCGATTCCACCTTGTCGATGGCAACCAGCGCCTTGCGATGCACGCGGACGAACAGGTGCCCGAACTCCTCCTCGAGGGAGCGCAGTGAGTCCTCGATCAGGTCCTCTCCCCCGCGGTGCCTGACCACCGTGTACTTCTGCTCTGCCTGGAAGCAGTACACCTCCGCGATGGGGATGAGGCGCAATTGCTCCCGGAGCCGGGCAGTCACATGGACGCGCCTCGAGTCCGGTGTGCCCGGGCTGGTCGGCGCCAGCCGCTGCAGCAGGGCGGCCAGTCGTTCCCGCCTGACCGGCTTGAGCAGGTAGCCTGCAGCATCCGCATCGAAGGCAGCCAGCGCATGCTGTTCGAAGGCTGTGGTGAAGACCACCTTGGGGGGGGTCGGCAGCATCGCCAGGCGCCGGGCGGTCTCGAGGCCATCCGGCCCGGGCATGCGGATGTCCAGCAGCACGACGTCGGGGTGCAGGCGTCGCGCCAGGTCCAGCGCGGCATCACCACCACCCGCCTCACCGATGCACTCCGCGCCGTCGATTTCACCGAGCAGTTCGCGCAGCCGAAGCCGGGCCGGCGCCTCGTCATCGACGACCAGGACTCGCAGGCTCATGCGGCCGGCCCTGAGGGGAACCGCAGCGTGACGTGAAAACGCCCCCCCTCATCGGTCCAGTCGAGTCGCCCTTCCCCGGGGAAAGTGAGCTGCAGGCGTTCGCGGACGTTGGCGAGCCCAATCGCGGAGCCCGACCCGGGTGTGCGACCGGTGTGGCCCCCGTGGGGATTGATCACCTCGATCACGACGAGACGGTTCTGGCGCCGCCCGCGGATCTCGATCCTGCCTCCCCCGCCCAGTCCCTCGATGCCGTGGTAAACGGCATTCTCGATCAGGGGCTGAAGGATCAGCGGGGGCACCACCGCATCCGCGGGGAGGGCGTCGACGTCCCAGTCGATGGCCAGGCGGTCTCCGAGGCGCAGGCCCTCGATCCGGCAGTAGGTCCTCGCCACCTCGAGCTCCTCGCCCAGGGGGATGAGCTCGCGGCTTTCCCTCAGGGCGGCACGGAACAATTCCGACAGGTCCGTGACGGCGTCCTCGGCCAGAGCCGGCTGGCTGCGGGTCAGGGCAGCGATGGTGTTCATGCTGTTGAAGAGGAAATGCGGTCGAATTCGTGCCTGCAGTGCGCGCACCCGCGCCGAGGCCTCGGCGATCACGTTGCGCTTCCACTGCTGGGACACGTAAAAGTAGCGCAGCGCGAGCCCCCCGGCGATGCAGCCCAGCAGCAGGTTCCTCAGGACGAAGGCCCAGGGCTCGGAAAAACTGCTGAGCGAGAGGGGCTGGAGCAGCGCATCAGCGGAGTCCGCCAGCCACCAGGCTGCCGCCGATACCAGGGCGGTGACGGCGAGGATCAGCCCGAGTGCGGCGAGGCTGCCCGGCAGCGGGGCGAGTCGGGTCAGCAGGTTTCGGCACCCGCACAGGGCCGCGGCGGTGCCGAGGCCTGTCCACAGCAGAAACAGCGAGGTGCGGGCGAGATCCACCCAGAACAATTCACCCTCGCCAAGGCGACTCAGGGCCAGCAGCAGCGCTACCAGCTGCGCGATGATCACGACGGCCAGGACACTGGGCGCCGTGCAGAAGTCGGGCAGGTAGAGGCGGTCCGGCCCGGACCCGCTCGGCGTGGGGCTGACCGGTTGCTCAGTCCTGCTCAGCATCGAACAGCCGGGTCTTCAGCCGGAAGATCGAGGAGATGTCCTCGTCGCCATGGCCATTGGCGATCAGCTGGTCGTACTGGTCCAGCACCGAGCTGACCGTTGGCAGTTCAGCACCATGGCGGTGGGCCATGTCACGGCAGATCAGCAGGTCCTTGCGATGCAGCCGGACCCGAAAACCAGCCGGGAAATCACCGCGGGACATGTACGGCGCGCGGTGGACGAAATACCAGCTCGATCCCGCGCCCTGGCCGAGGGTCGAGATCACCTTGTCGAGTGGCAATCCCTCGGCCTTGGCAAAGGCCATGGCCTCGCCCACCGCTGCGATCACGCCCGCGCAGAGGATCTGGTTGGTGGCCTTGGTGGCCTGGCCATGACCGCAGGGGCCCATCAACTCGACGGTCTTGCCCATCGCCGCCAGCACCGGCCGGGCCTTCTCGAACACCTCGCCCTCTCCACCGCACATGATGGCCAGCGTCCCCAGCCGGGCGCCCTCTACGCCACCGCTGACCGGGCAGTCCAGGAAGCCGGCGCCGCGGGCGGCGCACAGGCTGGCCATCCGACGGGCGGTCTCGGCGCTGACCGTCGAGCAGTCGATGACGATGCTGCCAGGTCGCAGTGACGGGGCAATGGACTCGCCGACCTGCAGGACATCACTGTCGGCGGAGACACACAGGACTGTTACCTCCACGTCGGCAGCCAGATCCTCGGCCGTCGCATGGGCCGTGACCCCGAGCTCTCGGGCCAGGGCCTCGGCCTTGGCGGGGGTGCGGTTCCAGACGCCGCCCAGGAGTCCTGCCCGGGCGAGGTTGGTGGCCATGTGGCCGCCCATCGCGCCGAGGCCGATGAATCCGGCGCGCAGCGCGCTCACTCCTTGCAGTAGGCGTCGACGGCCTGCTTGGCCTCGAGCCTGACGGCGCTCAGCTCGCTCTCCGTCAGGTATTCGCGCTTCCCGTCGGGCCCTTCCTTGTACAGGCGCAGAGATTCTATATAGGTCTTGTAACGCTGCTGGGCCAGCTTGCATTGCTCGCTGCGGGCTTGCTGCAAGTCGCGTTCGACGGTCCGCGTGGTGTCTCGCGAGGCAGGCTCGAACCCGCTCGCCGACGTCCCTTGACTGCCGCCTGAGGCGGACGTGCCGGCTGATGGAGAGACGGATTCGACCTCACCGTCCTCGCTGTATACCACGCGTTCCTTCTGGATCACCTCGAGCAGTCGTGCGTCGGGCTGGTCTGGTGGCAAGTCCGTGTAATGCACCTGCCCGGCGCGGTCGATCCATTTGTAGACGACGTCTGCCTGCACGGGGGCAGCCAGCAGGCTGGTCATGACCAGGAAAAGGCCGATTCTCAGCATGTTGTGCACTCCCGTGGCTTGATTGCCGTACATCCTTGGAACGCACAGTGTAGCCAATGTTCCCGACAAAAAAAGCGGGCGCCGTGAGGCGCCCGCTCCGTGTACCGCTTCCTTGCGGGACCTGGCTCAGTTGTTGTAAGCCCGCTCGTCGTGCAGGGACAGGTCCAGGCCCTCGGTCTCCTGCTCGGAGGTGACCCGCAGCCCGACGGCGAGGTCAACGACCTTAAGGATGACGGCCGACAACACCCCGGTGAAGACGACCGTGAACAGGACGCTCTTGACCTGCACCCAGACCTGGCCGCCAATCGTGGCCTCGCCCGGATCCCAGACGCCGCCGAGGGCCGGGAAGGCGAACACGCCGGTCAGGACCGCGCCGACGATGCCGCCGACGGCGTGAACGCCGAACACGTCCAGCGAATCGTCGTAGCCCAAGGCGCGCTTCATCTTGGTCGAGGCGAGGAAGCACAGCACGCCCGCGGCAAAGCCGATGGCCAGCGCACCGATGGGCCCGACCGTCCCTGAGGCTGGGGTGATTGCCACTAGGCCGGCCACCGCACCGGACACGATGCCCAGTGCGCTGGGCTTACCGTGGGAGCTCCACTCGCTGAACATCCAGGCGAGCGCTGCCGCCGCGGTGGCGATCTGGGTGACCAGCATCGCCATGCCTGCGGAGCTGCCCGCGCTGACCGCGCTGCCGGCGTTGAAGCCGAACCAGCCCACCCAGAGCAAGGAAGCGCCGATGACGGTCAGCGCCAGGCTGTGCGGGGGCATGGCGGTGGTCGGAAAGCCCTTGCGCTTGCCGATCATGATCGCCGCCACCAGTCCGGCGATCCCTGCGTTGATGTGTACAACGGTGCCGCCGGCGAAGTCGAGTACGCCCCAGTCCCACATCAGGGCGCCGTCACCGCTCCACACCATGTGGGTCATCGGTGCATAGACCAACGTGAACCACAATGCGCTGAACAGCAGCAGCGCCGAGAACTTCATGCGCTCGGCAAATGCGCCGACGATCAGCGCGGGCGTGATGATGGCGAAGGTCATCTGGAAGGTGGCAAACACTGATTCCGGAATCGTGCCGACCAGCGAATCCAGGGTGATATTGGCCATGAAGGCATTACCAAGGCCTCCCACGAAGGAGGCAAGATTGACCGTGCCCGCCTCCATGCCCGTGGTGTCGAAGGCCAGGCTGTAGCCGTAGACCATCCACAGCACCGACATGAGTGCGGTGATGGCAAAGCACTGCATCAGGACCGACAGGGCGTTCTTCTGTCGAACCATGCCGGCATAGAACAGCGACAGGCCCGGGATGGTCATGAGCAACACCAGCGCGGTTGCCGTGAGCA
>JAURMS010000340.1 GCA_030830595.1 Gammaproteobacteria bacterium
AGAAGCTGAGGCGCGCGGGATCGACCGACCAGGCCGCCGCCGCGCCGACGCCGGTGAGCGTCACGGTCTTGCTGCCCGCCTCGCCCGCCGCCTCGACCACGAGCGTGGCGGCGCGCGTGCCGGCGGCGGTGGGCGTGAAGCCGACGGTGATCTCGCAGGTCGATCCCGGATTGAAGGTGCCCACGCAGACGGATGACTGGGCGTAGTCGCCCGCAGCGTCGCCGCCGAGCGTGAGGGCCTTGATCTCCACCGGCAACTGGCCCGTGCTCTCGAGCGTCACGACCTGACTCGGTGCGGTATCCCCCACCAGCACTCCGCCGAAGTCGAGCGTGCCTGCGCTCAGCGCAAAGGCCGGCTGGACCGCCGGGGCGATCTCCACGTCGGCGATGATCGGCAGGTGATCAGCCGCCGTGGCGCAGACCTCCGCCGCCAGCGGCGCGCCCGCCAGCGCCAGGCCCGAGTCGGCCAGCGCCTCGTCGGCGCAGTCGAAGACCTGTGCGGCCACGCCCCGGGAGACGATCCACTCGTTGGCCAGGAGGTAGTCGATGCGCCGGCCCGAGGTGGGGCGCGTGGCATCCGAGCCATCCAGCTGCAGGGCGTCGATGACGGCCGCATGGCCGGTCAGGTAGAAAAAGGGATTGTTGATCAGCCCGCCACTGGCCATCTCTGTCTGCACGTCACTGCCCACCGAGAAGGTGGTTGGCAAACCGGAGGGGTTCGAGGTGAAGGCCTGGGGCGACAGCGCCCGGTCCAGGATGTCGTGGTTCACGTCGCCCATCAGCATGAGCCCGGTCCGTGCCGGGGTGCTCGCAGCCAGGGTGTTCATGCGAAACGACTCAATAGCGCGGCGGAACTCGTCTGAGTTGCGGGTGCCGCTCTTCCAGTGGGTGGCCAGCAGGCGAAGCGTCGCCCCGCCGCCGACATCGATCACTGCCTCCAGCAGTTCGCGGGTAACGTCGTTGGCCAGCGCATCACCGGAAACCTCGGCCGAGGACCAGGACTCACTGAAGGTAACGGGAAAGCGCGACATCACCCCCACCCGCAGGCTGCCGTAGCTGCCCGCCTCGGTGATGGCCGTGTAACCGTAGCCGGCCGCCGAGGCCAGCGCCGGGAAGTTCACGGTGGCCTCAGTACTGCCGTTGATCTCCTGCAGGGCCACCACGTCGGCATCGATGCGGGCGAGAACGGCCAAGGCCGCCTCGTGCTCGGCACTGCCGGGCGCGCCGACCGTCTCGATGTTCCAGGTGGCCACCCGGGCGGGTGCCGCCTGGGCGGCAGGCAGAGCGGACAGGGCAAGGAGACATAACAGAATTCTGGCAGCGGGCACGGCAAATCTCGGCAAAGCGGCCAGAAAAGGCCGGTCAATGCCGAGAATAACAACCGTGCACCATCAAAAAAAGGTCGCAGTGCCCGATTTCAGGGATGATCGCGCCGCTTGCCGAGATCCGACTCGAGGCGCCGGAGCCGTTCCAAGGTCATTTCGGCCAACTGGCGGTTAAAGTTCATCAGGTCCGCAAGCAGCCCGAACATCAGCGCCACGGCTCCCAGGATCACCAGCACGCTGCCCAGCAGCAGGGACTGCAGCTTGCCGTCGCCCTGACCCATCAGGTAGTACACCAGAAAGCGGACGATCGGCGCCGCGCCGACCAGAATCAGCAAGCCGCCGAGGTACAGATAGACCTTCAGCGGCTGATACATATTATAGATACGCAGCAGCGTTCCCACCGATCGTGTCATGAACTGCGGAATGCTGCGGAACAATCGCGAGGGGCGAGTGACCGGGTTGACGCGTACCGGGACCGAGACCACCTTGTGGTGTTTGCGACCCGCCTGGATCAGGGTTTCAATGGTGTAGCTGAAGGAGGATACGACGTTAGTATCCAGCGCCGCTTCACGACTGTAGGCCCTGAACCCGCTGACGGCGTCCGGGATCTCCACCTCGGAAAAGCGGGACACCACTGAGCTGCCCCAGCGCTGCAGGAACCGCTTCAGCACCGAAAAGCTTTCGATAGAGGCGGTCTGCCGATCCCCCACCACGACATCAGCCTGCCCCTCCAGGATTGGTCGGACCAGGGCCGCGATGTCTGCACCCACGTACTGGTTGTCGCCATCGGTGTTGACGATGACGTCGGCATCGAGCTGGAGCGCCGTATCGAGCCCCAGCCGAAAGCTGCGCGCCAGGCCGCGATTCTTGCGGCTGGTCACCACGTGATCGGCGCCGTGGGCCCGGGCGACCTCCGCAGTACCATCGGTGGAACCATCGTCGATCACCAGCGTCTCGATCAGGTCAACGCCCTCGATCTGGCGGGGGATAGCCGCGAGCACCTCGGGCAGGGTCTCGGCCTCGTTGTGACAGGGTATCTGCACGACCAGCTTAACCATCGATCACTCCTCCGCGGCGGTCAGGGGCTCGAAGCGGCCCTCCAGACCACGCCGGTAGATCCCTGCGGGCGCGTCGGTACCCAGCAAGGGTTCGGCCCCGCTAATCAAGAACCCGCCCACCGGAAACCAGAGCACGACGTAACCGCCGAGGGCCGAGGCGATCTCCTCGTTCGACGCCGACCAGAAGTCGGGCGAACGCTCGATGCGAGTGGGTACAGGCGATAACTGGAACTGCAAAAACCGCCCCATGAACTCGTTAGGCGTATCGTTAGGCAGGAACACCCAGACTTTGCCGTCGCCGGCCAGGGCCCGGATCTGTGTCGTCACCTCATCTGTCTGGGTCCGTAGCTGCAAGTAATCGGGGGAGACAAACAACGGGCGCAGGTACGGGGGCTCGTTGAAGGCATACAGCGCCAGTGCCGAGGCAAACAGTGCGGCGGCCGCCGGACTGGCCGCGGGCTGACCCACTCTTGAGCGTGCAAAACCAGGCGTCAGCAGGACGAAAACCAGCAGGAACAGCGGCAAGGCGAGCGTGTGCAGATAGCGCAGCACCGAGGACAGCTGCAGCGCATACTCGCCGCCTCCCCGGTACGTGAACCACAGCATCCCGGCATAGCCTGAAACCACCACCGCCAGCCCGAGACCGAGCAGCAGGCCACGCCTGCGCAGGGCATGCGGCACGGCCACGGTAACGGCCACCAACCACAGTACTGCCACCGCGACGCACAGACCCACGTAGGACAGCCGATGGCTATCTTTATATAGCGGCATCAAGGCGTAGGTGAAGGAGTGGTAGTTCCACGACTGGGCCTCCTTGCCCAGCTGCTGGTGCAGAAGCACCTCGCGGTAGCGACGGTCGATCTCGGCGACCAGTGGCTCGCGATCGGCCGAGGGCGCCGCAGGCGTACGGGTGACAATATCGGCAACGGACACAGAGGACGACTGGATGCCCATGGCATCCCGCTGCCCATGCCAGGCCAGCACGGCTACGATCGCCGGCAGCAGCACCAGCACAGAGGCAGCGGTCAACAGCCCAACCCGGCGGAT
>JAURMS010000341.1 GCA_030830595.1 Gammaproteobacteria bacterium
CAATCATTGTGGTAGTAATCCTCCCTGCGCTTGAGCAGCAGGCCCAGCAACTTCGCACCGAGCACCATGCCCAGGCAGGCGATGAAGCCCCAGACGGCGTTGAAGGCAAACCACTCGTCGAAGCCAAAGTAGCCGTGGACGTGAAATACGAGCTGCGCCAACACACTCAGGCCCAGGGCGACCCACAGCGCGATCCAGAATGCGCGTGGCAGCCGCTCGCCATCCCGCCGTTCCAGCCAGTCCTTCATCCGCTACTCCCCGCCGTCATGACCGGCGCCAGCGTGCTTACGAGGATGTCTGCCGCCAGGGCCCCAAGGAGTGTAAGGAAGGCGGTAACGACCAGTGCTGCCACCATCGGCGGCGGTGCCTCGCCATGCTCCCTGGCCACGGCCCGCTCGGGCCGAAAAAACGCCCGGTGAATGATGGGCATGAAATACCCTGCGTTCAACGCCGTAGACACCACCAGTACCAGCACCACGAACAGCTGGTCTGCCTCCAGCGCACCCTGCAGGATCATCCACTTCGAGATGAAGCCCACCGTTGGCGGCAGGCCGATCATGCTGAGCGCCGCTACTGTAAAGGCCGTCATGGTCACCGGCATGCGTCGGCCGATGCCGTCCAGCTGCGAGACCTGCGTCTTGCCCGAAGCCACGTAAATCGAGCCAGCGGTGAAGAACAGGGTGATCTTGGCAACTGCATGGGCGGCAATATGCAGCGCGGCGGCCAGACCCGCTGTCGTACCCAAGGTGAGGGCTGCCATGACCACGTATGAGAGCTGGCCGATGGTCGAGTAGGCCAGCAGGCGCTTGAGGTTGTCCTGGCGAAGGGCGACGGTCGAGGCCGCCACAACCGTAAACCCCGCCAACCAGAGCAGGGCCCGCTCCAGAGGCACGCCCGCCAGGAACTCCATGCCAAAAACGTACACAACCAGCTTCAGGATCACGAACACGCCGGCCTTCACCACGGCCACCGCATGCAGCAAGGCAGACACCGGGGTCGGCGCCACCATCGCCGCGGGTAGCCAACGGTGTACAGGCATCACCGCTGCCTTGCCCACCCCCAACACATAGAGCACCAGCAGCACGCCGGCGACGGTTGGCCCTGCGTGTCCGGCCAGGATGCCGCCCGGCGTGAACTCACCGGTACCGGCTAGCTGGTGCGTCCAGATGATGGCTGGCAGCAGCAGGCCGATCGAGGTGCCCAGCAGAATCCGGAGGTAGGTGCGGGCCCCGGCCCGCGCCTTGTCATCACCATGATGGGCCACCAGCGGATAGGTGGAGAGCGTCAGGGCCTCATAAAAAACAAACAGCGTGAACAGGTTGGCAGCCATGGCCACACCCATTGCCGCACCGATGGAGAGGGCGAAAAAGGCATAAAAGCGGGTCTGTTTGGCTTCATGCTTGGCGCGCATGTAGCCGAAGGCGTAGACCGAGGTGACTATCCACAGGCCGCTGGCAATCAGGGCAAACAGCAAGCCCAGCGGTTCGGGAGAC
Source organism: Gammaproteobacteria bacterium (assembly GCA_030830595.1). Taxonomy (GTDB): domain Bacteria; phylum Pseudomonadota; class Gammaproteobacteria; order Steroidobacterales; family Steroidobacteraceae; genus SG8-30. The sequence goes on from JAURMS010000341.1 coordinate 1,494, forward strand.
AGCGCGAGTTGCAGTCCCGGCAGCGGCTCGGTCAGCACCCAACGAGGCTCAGCACCTGACATCGCCAGCTGGACCACGACCCAGAACAACAGGAGCGAGGTCACGACGGTGACGCCCTCGCGAAGGTTGGGGACACGACCTGCCGCAAGAATTCCGGCGGCGCCCAGCATCGGCACTATCAGCAGCAACGGCAGCCAGTCGCCCGCGGTCACGAACCTGCTCCCAGCAGTGATGCGGAGGCCCGCATCGACCACTCCACGAGGGGTGTGGCATGCATGCCCATGACCAAGTTAGCCACAGCCAACAGGAGCGTAGGCAGCAACAACAGCGCAGGTGCCTCATGCCGCGCTGGCAGGACGGCTGGCCTGCGATAGAGCACCTCAACGATGCGCCAGAGGTACACAACGGAGAGGATGGAGGCCACCAGCATGGCCATCACCAGCCACCATTGGCCCTGCTCAACGACTGCCAGGATCAGATACCACTTACCGACGAAGCCAGCCGTCAGTGGCACCCCAATCAGGCTGAGCGCGCCCATCATGAAGGCCGCCATGGTCCAGGGCATGGCGTGAGCCACCCCCTCGAGGCGCGACAAGTCACCGCTACCGACGCGGTGCACGATGGCGCCCAGGGCAAGGAACAGCGCGGCCTTCATGAGCGCGTGATTAAACAGGTGCACGAGCCCTGCGGCGAGCCCAGCAGTGCTGAACAGGGCAAATCCCAGCAGGATATAGCCAACCTGGGCGACGCTGGACAGGGCCAGGATGCGACCGATATCCATGGCCCGCATCGCAAGCAGTGAACCAGCCAGCATGCCCGCTACGGCCAAGCCCTGCAGTGCGGATTGCAGGGCTGGCACCTCCAGCAGTTGTTCCAGACCAAACACACCGAACAGGAAACGCGCCAGGACGTAGAGCGCCACCTTGGTGGCGGTGGCCGCCATAAAGGCCGCGACGGCCGGCGGTGCCTCGGCATAGGCATCCGGGAGCCACTGGTGCAGGGGAAAGACGGCAGCCTTCAGGCCAATGCCAGCCACAATGAAGACCAATGCCGTTTGGGCGGTGGGACTGGCTGAAAGCGGCGGCATGCGTGTCGCCAAATCATCCATGTTAAGGGTGCCGGTCAGCGCGTACAGCAGTCCCAGCCCGATCAGGAAAAAGGTAGCGCCTACCGTACCCATGATCAGGTAGCGGAAAGAGGCCACCAACGCCCGGCGCCGGCGCCCCATCGCGATGAGGGCATAGCCGGACAGCGAGGAAATCTCCAGGAACACGAAGACGTTGAAGGCATCGCCCGTCGCCACGATGCCAAGCAGGCCCGTCAGCAGGAGCAGCAGCGCAGCAAAAATACCCCCTACACGACCGTCATCAACTTCATCGGCCAGGCTGCGAGCAGCATAGGGGAACACCACCGCCGCGATCAGCGCCAATAACAGCTGCACCAGTGCAGCCATGGCATCCAGTCGATACTCAATGCCCCACGGGGGCGCCCAGCCGCCAAGCTGATATCGCAGCACACCCTGCTCAGCCACGCCCGCCATGAGCAGGACCGCGAACCCGAGCACGGCCCAGGCCACCAGGGTCGCAAACTGGCCGGGCCAGCGGCGCGAGGGCAGCAAGGCACAAACAGGCACCGCCAACAGCGGCAGGGCAACTACCAGGACTTGGGCATGCTCGAGGATCATGTGTTAATCGCGCTGCCTGTCGAGCTGGTCGTCGTCGATGGTCCCGTAGGCGCCGTGGATGCGGACGGCTAGCGCGAGGCCCAGCGCGGTAGTCGCCACGCCCACCACGATGGCGGTGAGGATCAGCACGTGCGGCAGCGGATTGGAGTAGCTGTCGACGCCCGGCGCTAGGATCGGTGCAGCACCATCGCGCACGAAGCCCACACTGATGTACAGCAGGAACACGGAGGCTTGAAAGATGTTCAACCCGATCAGCTTGCGAATCAGGTTGCCGCGGGCGATCAGCGCATAGAGCCCCGACATCATCAGCGCGATCACGATCCAGTAGTTGTAGTGTTCGAGACCCGTCATGACTGGTCAGGCTCCCCGGCAAACAGCATGGCCAGCAGCGCAATGGTCGAGGACACCGTCAACATCACACCAAGCTCGATCAGGATGATTCCAAGGTGCTGCCCGGCGACGGGATCTGCGGCCAACACTCCATACTCGAGAAACTCGCCCCCCAGCAGCAGCGTCGCCATGCCGGTGCCTGCATAGAGCACTACGCCGAACGCGGCTTGCCAGCGCAGCCATGCGAGGGGCACCACTGCGCGAACTGCCGCGGACCCGAACACCAGCAGGTACAGGATGAGGGCAGAGGCAAGGATCACTCCAGCCTGAAAGCCACCACCGGGGCCATATTCACCATGGAACTGCACATACAGTCCAAACAGCACGATGACCGGAATGAGGAACTTACTGACGATGCGCAGGATCAGGTCATCGCTCATTCACCCTCCTCCCTGCGCCGCGAGGAGAGCAGGAGCCAGACCCCCAGCCCAGCCGTGAAAATCACCACCACCTCACCCAGGGTGTCGAAACCGCGGTAGCTGGCCAGCACGCTGGTGACGACATTGGGGATGCCGATCTCGACCCCGGACTGCTCGAGGTAGCGCGGTGCCACATGCTGATGAGCCGGATTGTCTGCTTCACCCACGGGAGGCAGGTCAAGCGTGCCCCACACCAGCAAACCTCCCACGCCAAGCACCACCACCAACGCACCCCAGTGCACGCGGGGAGCGGCCTCGGACTCCCCCCCACAACGCTGCAGGGCAGCCAGCATCAGGAGGGTCGCCACGCCCGCGCCGACGGCGGCCTCGGTGAAGGCCACGTCCACGGCATCCAGCGTAACGAACAACCCCGCGCACACCAGGCTGAAGGCACCGAAGGTCATGATGGCGGCCACCAGCCCCCGGCTGCCGATGACCTGCAGCGCGACCAACAGCAGCGCTGCCAACAGGAGAACGTCGATCAACTCTTCCATCATCGATCGTCACCCGCAGCGGGTTCGCGAAGACCGCTGGAGTAGGCGGCGCGGGCCAGCGCATGACAGGCGGTTGGACTCGTGAACAGCAGGAACACGAAAACCAGCAGCAACTTGACGGTGACCAGTCCCGGGTCGAAATACAGGGCGAGTCCGGCAAGAAACAGGCCGGCAGCCACCGTGTCCACCACGCCCGCAGCATGCAAACGTGAGTAGAAGTGCGGAAAGCGGTTGATCCCGACGCTGCCGATAATGAGCATGGCGGCACCGGTACCCAGCAGCACCGTGGAAAAGAGATGGGCCAGGCTCATGACCCCTCCTGCCTGCGCGGCGCTTGCTCGGTGTAGCGCAAGAGGGCCACGGTGCCTATGAAGTTCAGCAGTGCATACAGCAGGGCAAGGTCCAGGTAATCGCCACGGCCCGAGGCCGCGGCCAGCAGGGCAATGAGCAGCACGGTCTTCGTACCGAAGCTGTTGACCGCGAGGATCCGGTCAAACACGGTGGGCCCGAGGAAGGCCCGCAGCAGGGCAAACACGATGGACAGCAGCACGGCAACGGCTACGACGAAGAGGATCATGCCGGACGCTCGCAGTCGTCCGGGATAAGCCGGTCGAGTTCCCCGTCGCGCACGCCATTTCCGGACGCCGGCGAGAGGGCATGGACGAGGAACTCATCGCCATTGACCAGCACCGTGACCGTACCCGGCGTCAGGGTGATGGAATTACCGAGGATGACCTTGCCCAAGTCGCTGGGCTGGCCGACTTTGACACGCAGGAAATAGGGGGCGATGGCCGGCTTTGGCGAGAGGATCATGCCGATCACCTGGGCGCTGGAGCGAACGATTTCGAGCGTCAGCCGCCCCCAGTAGGCCAACAGGGCGCCGCTGATGTGCAGCGGATGACTCTCGTGGTCGACCACGTCCAGCCGATGCGCAAACCACACGGTGAACAGCACGCTCCCGAGCCCGAGGCCCAACAGCAGGGGCTTGGGATAGCCCGACAGGCACCACCACAGCAGGGCCAGCAGCACGCCCAGGGAGATCGCGTGTTTCATGGGGGAAAATGATGCCACATCGCGCTCCCTGATCGCCGGCGCGGTTGCCGCTGCAGCCTGCGAAGGGTAGATTCATGAGCCCATTGCAAGTTCCCCTCGGAGGCCCTGACATGTCACCCACCATCCGCGCAATCTGCCTGACTTTCGGCGGCCTGCTGACCTTGGCCTCCGCTGCAGACCAGGCTCCCGTGATGCCCGTAACACCCTCCGAACCGGGCGCCAGCGTGTACTTCGTGGAGCCGGCGGATGGGGCGGTGATCACCGGGCCGGTGCGGGTGGTGATGGGCCTCAAGGGCATGGGCATCGCCCCGGCCGGCATCGATTTCCCGGCCACCGGCCACCATCACCTGATCGTCAATGCCCCCACCCCGCCGGCTGGCGCCATCATCCCGATGGATGCCAACCACATCCATTTCGGCAAGGGCCAGACCGAAACCACACTCGACCTGCCCGCCGGTACCCACACCCTGCAACTGGTTCTGGCGGACCGCAACCACATCCCCCATGAGCCGGCGGTGGTCTCGCCGGTGATCACGGTGACGGTGAAATAACCAGGCCCGAGCCCAAGCCGGCAAGGATGGCGAGGCCGACCAGCACGAACACGGCCGCGGCGATCCCGTGCACCAGGCGGATGGGCAGCTTGCGCGCTGCCACCTCGCCAAGCAGCACTGCAGGGACGTTGGCCAGCATCATGCCCAGCGTTGTGCCAGCCACGACTGCCAGCAGGGACTCGTAACGGGCGGCCAGGATCACGGTGGCCACCTGGGTCTTGTCACCGATCTCCACCACGAAAAACGCCGTCAAGGTCGCGGCGAACACGCCGGCGGCAGTCCTGGCGGCCCGGTCCGGTTCCTCCCCGTCCAGCCTGTCCGGCACCAGCAGCCACGCCCCCACCGCCACGAACGACAGGCCGAGGATCCAGCGCAGCGTGCCTGGCTCGAGGAGGCCTGACAGCCAGGCGCCCAGCCAGCCGGCCAGCGCGTGATTGGCAAGGGTTGCCACCAGGATGCCCAGGATGATGGGCAGGGGGCGGCGATAACGGGCAGCCAGCGCCAGGGCCAGCAACTGGGTCTTGTCGCCGACCTCGGCCAGCGCCACGCCCCCCGTGGACACCAACAGCGCCTGAAGCGGGTCAGTCATTCGTCGGCAACAGCGGCAGGTAACGGTGGCTCCGCGCCGCCGCGCCCGGCCGGGGGCCGACGATCAACAAGCCATCTTCGACGCCATCGCCATCGGTATCGGCCAGCACCAGCCACAGCGGCGGAGGCGCCTCGCCGGCGCCGGCCTCGGTGACCAGGCGTGACAGGGATTGATCGAGGGAGGCCTCGAACTGGGCAGCGACCGGGGAATCTTCCGGCAGGGTACGGAGCCCCTCGCGCCACCTGGCCACCTCTGCCCGCAACACGTCAGGACTCAACGCGGGTTTGGCCCCACGACCCGGGAGGCTCGCCATCGCCGCGGCCTCCGCCTGCAGCGCAGGTGAAATGCCCGCGACCTTGCCGCCTGCCAACTCCGCGAGAACCCGACGACCATCCTCCCCCGCATCGAAGCGCAGGAAGGCCAGCGGCCCCTCGCGCGCCTCCGGCGTCGCGGCCGCCAGCGCGCGTGCGCGCTGGTTGGCAATGCTCCAGCGCAACGGATCGCCCACCGGCGTGAGGGCGAGCAGCAGGACTGCCACGGTGATCATCACCAGGCCGGGATTGACCCGAGTCAGCGCGCCCAACCAGGGCCCCCGACGCAGGCTGGCGTAGGAATAGCCGGCCGACGACAGCACGGCCATGCCCGCGATGGCCAGTCCCCAGATTCTCGGCGGGGTCAGTCCCAACTCTGTGCTGCGGACGATGATCGAATAGGCCGCCGTCACCGCCACGATCAGCATGAGAGGCGGGGCCAGACGCAGCGCCTGGGCCAGCCATCGGCCATAACCCGGCTCCGACTCCCCGTCCCTGAACGCTGCGTTGAGCAGCAGTACCAGCGCCCCCACCAGGCACAACAACCACTGGCTGTCCATCACCCGTTCGCCGCTGGCGAGCAAGGTTGGCAGCCTCGGGACCAGGGCCACCACGAAGGCCACCAGGATCACCAAGGCCAGCGGGGCCAGCCACTTGAGGAGACCCAGCAACTGATCGAGCAGGCCATCCATGAGGCGGTCGCTGCCTGCCACGAGACGGACGGCCGTGGCAAACACCACGCAGGTGGCCGGGTAGACGAATCCCGGACGGGTGAACAGGTCGCGGAACCACTCGATGCCCAAGGTCAGGAACAGGGCACTCCACAGGCCGATCAGCCCCCAGAACAGCAGCGTGACCGCAGCAGACTCAAGCAGCGTCAGGTAGCTGCGCGAGGCGCTGCGGAACAGGACGGCATAGGTCGGCGGCCAGCGCCCACCCTCAAGGGACGCCCGCAAAAACGGCACAGCCAGCAGCCATGCTGCCGCCAGCGGCAGCAGGTAGCCCAGCACGACCACTTCATCAGGCTCCTCGCCGGTGCCCGGCACGGGCAATTCGCCGAGCAGCGCGCGCGAACTGAAGGCCAGGAACAGCGCCATACCACCGAGAATGAGCTGAAGAGTGCGACTGGTACGCTGTTCCCATAGGAGCAACAGCGTGGGCGGCAGCAGCACCACCATCAGGTAGAAGGCGGGCCACCAGCCTGGGCCCATCGCCGGCCAGACGCCATCCACCACGGCATGATGCAAGAACCACAACAGCAGCCCCTGGACGAGGCCTACCAGCAGGGCCATAGGCGGAATGCTCATGGATTCAGGGTCTCGACCACCAGCAGGCCCCGCAGTTGCCCCGGCTGGAAGCCCGTGGCCCGGTCATCAGGATAGTGAGCCTTGATGGCGTCGGAGAGGTCCGGCGCAATGGCGTCGCCATGACAGGCCAGGCACACGGCCTCGACGGGTATGGCGCGGGTATAGCGGAGACGCCCGTCGGGGGTGGATGAGAGGACCGCGAGAGTGGCTGGATCGGCGCCCTCGGCCATCTGCCGGGCGAAGTCCTCCATCAGCTGCTGGTCCATGGGGTCGGCCACATTGCCAGGATTGCGGAGGCGCACGCCGGTCCGTCTGACGAGCAGGCCCCGTTCCGCACCGACCGCCGTGGCGATGGCCGGGGCCTGCTGATGACAGACCTCGATGGCCGCGACAGGCCCGCCTGCTCTCATCGCCGACTGCAGGGCGGTGCGCAGCCGACCAGAGAATTCCGCAGCGGCCTCGACCATCCCTGCATGCCCGGTATCGGGCTCGGCGCACGTGACGGCCGGGGCACAGAGCAGGATGCCGAGCAGAGCCACGGATCCCCGGCGTAATCGGCACCTCGATTCTGCAGGGAGCTTAAACAAAATATTGAGGATCTCTGACTGGGGCACTAAGCCCGAGAGCAACATACCCACCGCCAAACAGGCCGTCAACGACTGCCGGGCGATCGCCCTTGCAGGGCCCGAACGCGTCGCCGGAGGCGGCTACTTGCTTGTTGCCAACAAGGAATCTAGTATCTTTTGGGTCGTTATTCGGCCGGCGCGGTCACTCGCCGCAGCCGCTGATTCGTGGGACCTAAAACAGTCGCTTGGAGGGTTTTCAAGGTTGGCAACTGAACAACTCAAACACCAGGCTGATTACGATGTCATCGCGGTGGGAGCGGGCTTTGCCGGACTGGGCCTGATTCACTACGCTCGTGAGGCAGGGCTGTCCATTCGCGTGTTCGACAAGGCCTCCGATATCGGGGGCACATGGACCTGGAATCGTTATCCGGGCGCCGCCAGCGACAGCGAGTGTTACTACTATTGCCTGACTTTTTCCAAGGAGCTGCTCCAGGAGTGGACCTGGTCGTGCCGCTACCCCGGCTGGGAAGAGAACCTGCGTTACATGCACTTCGTGGCCGACCGTTGCAACATGTGGCCGCACATCACGCTGAACACCAAGATCGCCAGCGCAAACTATCAGGAGGACAGCGGACTCTGGCTGGTCCGGACTGAGGGCGGCGAAACCTACACCTGTCGCTACTTCGTCAGCGCGATGGGCATGATCTCCGAGCCGGTCATCCCGGATTTCAAGGGGATGGACCAATTCCAGGGCCCCTGTTTCCACTCCGCGCGATGGCCGGAAGGGCTGGAGTATGCGGGCAAGCGCGTGGCCATCATCGGCAGTGGCGCGACGACGGTACAGATGCTGCCGGTCGTGGCCCAGACGGCGGCGCAGGTGACCGTGTTCCAGCGCACGGCAAACTTCATCATGCCGGCCGTGCAGAAGACCATGACCCCCGAGTGGGACCGGGAGATCAAGGACAACTACGACGAGATTATCAAGAAGTGCCGCAACCACTCCTTTGGCATGGCCTTCGACAGCCCGGTGGGTCGCAACCTTGCCGACACCCCGCCAGAGGAAGTGGAGCGAATCCTCGAGGAGCACTGGCCGAGGGGCAGCTTCCGGTTCGTGTTCGAAACCTTCGACGACCTGGTCGTGAATGCGGAGTCCAACCAGGTGGTCGCGGACTTTCTGGTGCGCAAGATGAAGGAAAAGGTGAAGGACCCGGAGGTCGCCGAGATGCTGACGCCGAAGGGCTATCCCTTCTTCGCCAAGCGTCCACCGCTGGACCACGGATACTTCGAGGCTTTCAACCGCGACAACGTCAAGCTGGTCGACATCAATGAGCGGGAACCGATCGTGGAGTTCACCGAGACCGGCATCCGGACCACGAAGCAGCATCATGAATTCGACATCATCGTGCTGGCGACCGGGTTTCAGGCCTACACGGGCGCGCAGGAAGCCCTGCCAATTCGCGGCCAGCAAGGCGTGCTGCTCAAGGATAAGTGGCAGGAAGTGTCAAGCTCCATCATGGGGGTCTTCGTCGCCGGCTTCCCCAATTTGTTCATGATTACCGGCCCGCAGGCGCCGTTTGCCAACCTGCCCACTTCCATTGAGCAGAACATCCTCTACATCGTGGACTGCATCAAGAAGATGAAGGGCGAAGGCTACGGGGTGTGCGAGCCGCGGCAGGATGCCGAGGACGCCTGGACGGCCCACACGGCAGAAATCCACCAGATGACCCTCATGGCCCAGGGCCACAAGGCCCATTCCTGGATGATGGGCGCCAACCTGAAGGATAAGAAACCTCGGGTCCTGATCTACTTCGGCGGCGCCAACGTCTACTACGACAAGATGCGCGAGTCCGCCAATGCCGGCTTTCCGGAGGTCGAGTTCAAGCGCAAGGCTGGGTAGCGCTCAGGGTCGGGTCCCGGCCGGGAGCATTGGCCAGCTCGAGGCATCGAGGGTATCTCGGTAACTGTGCCAGGCCGCATAGGCGAGCCACGGCATGACCAGCGCCAGGCCAGGGCGCTGACGGCAAGCGCCCGCTCATGACCCGACGGCGTACTCAAGGGGAGAGGCCGGACCGACCGGCAACCCGAGGGCCAGCCAGACGCCAAACACCAGTGACCAGCCGAGCAGGAAGGTGATCGAATAGGGCAGCATCACAGCCACGATGGTCCCGAGGCCCGACCGGGGTTCATAGCGCTGGAAGAAGGCGATGATCAGGGCAAAGTAGCTCATCATGGGCGAGATGATGTTGGTGACACTGTCACCCACCCGGTAGGCTGTCTGGGTGAGCTCGGGCGAGTAACCCAGCAGCATGAACATGGGCACGAAGACGGGCGCCATCAGGGCCCACTTCGCCGATGCGGAGCCCATGAACAGGTTGACCCCGGCGGTCAGCACGATGAACGACACGAACAGGGGCACCGCGGGCAGCTCCAGGGCGCGGAGAAAATCCGCCCCGTTGACCGCTAGGATCAGTCCCAGCTGCGTCCAGTTGAAGAAGGCAACGAATTGGGCGGCGAAGAACACCAGCACGAGATAGGTACCCAGGGTGGACATACTCTGGCCCATGCCCTTGATGACATCGCCATCGTTCCTGATGGTCCCTGCCCCGACGCCATACGCCACGCCACTGACGAGGCCATACAGGAAAATGATTGCCACCACGCCGGACAACAGGGGTGAATTGAGCAATTCGCCGCTCTGTGGGTTTCGCAGGAACCCGGCCCCGGGCATGGCGCCCAGCGGCAGCATCGACCAGGTGATCAGGAGGGTCAGCACGATGACTGCGCCGAGGGCGTAGCGGAGTCCCCGCTGCTCGCCTGCAGACAACGGTCCGTTGGCAACGGCAGGCCCGGCGCCGTCCACCGACTCCGGGCGAGTCGCGACCTCGCCGGGTCCATCAGACACCACGGGATCGGGGAAGCGCGGTGCGGTAAACCGCTCTGCCACGAACCACCCCAGCAGGGTCACCAGGGGCGTAGAGACGATCATGAAATACCAGTTGGCGAGCGGGCTCACCCGATATCCGGGGTCGACGATGCGTGCAGCTTCCTGGGACAGGCC
>JAURMS010000044.1 GCA_030830595.1 Gammaproteobacteria bacterium
CGTTGCCGGTGGTCGATCCCCGCGGCAGCCGTGATGACGCCCTGCGGCGCTTCGAGCGACTCAAGTCGATGTCGAGACCCTGAATCCACCCTCACCCACAGCACGAAATCACCACCATGTACGCCCGTGTTCTTGGCCTGTTGCTCTGCCTGCTGCTGATCCTGCCGGCGGCCCGAGCCGATTTGCCCTCCCCGCTGCGCTCGGAGGCCACCTCACTCAAGCGGGTCGGCGAAGGTCGCCTGACCTTTTTGGGTTTCGGTGTCTACCGGGCCAGCCTGTGGTCCGCCGATGGCAAGGTCCCCGAGAGCAGTCCACGCAACGCGCTGGCCCTGTCCCTGTGGTACGAGCGCGCCTTCAAACGCCAGCAGTTGATCGACATCACCCGCAATGAGTGGGAACGGCTCTCGCTGGCCCCGGCGGGCACGAGGGACACCTGGGCGCGCCAGCTCGACGCCATCTGGCGCGACGTGGCTAAGGGGGACAACCTCACGGCGCTGGTCATTCCGGACGGCGAAACCCGCTTCTACGACGGCACCCGCCTGCTGGGTCGGATCACGGATCCCGGCTTCGGGCCGGCCTATGTCGCCATCTGGCTTGACGAGCGGAGCGCGGTCGCCGACCTCCGTAAAGCATTGATCGGGCTGGGTTCCCGCTGAAGTCTCGTCTGGTTTACACTTCCCCCTGTCAGTTGGGATAGTTTGCCTTGAGTCACTCCTCTTCGCGGGCGGCAACGCCGACGTTACGGTTCCTGCACAACCTGGTTCGCTGGTTCGCCGCGGACCATGCCAACCTGCCTGTGCCGGCGAGGCCCGAGGCGATCGACGCGTCCCGCATCATTCCATTCGTGCTGATGCATCTCGCCTGCCTTGGGGTGATCTGGGTCGGCACCAGTGCGGTGGCCGTGGCCACCGCGGCCTTCCTGTACTTCATCAGGATGTTCGCCATCACCGGCTTCTATCACCGCTATTTCTCGCACCGCAGTTTCCGCACCTCACGCCTGATGCAATTCTTGTTCGGGGTACTCGGCGCCAGCTCCGTCCAGCGGGGTCCGCTCTGGTGGGCAGCCCACCATCGGCATCACCACGCGTATTCCGACCGCCCCGAGGATCCGCACTCACCCCGCGAGAAGGGCTTCCTGATGAGCCACGTCGGCTGGTTCCTGACCCGCGGCGGCTTCCGCCCGGACATGACCCGGGTCCGTGACCTCGAACGCTATCCGGAGCTGCGCTGGCTGGATCGCTACGACATCGCCATTCCCGTGCTGTTGGCCCTCGGACTGTTCGCAGTCGGTGGCTGGCTCGAGCGTAGTCACCCATCCCTGGGCACCAGCGCCGGGCAGATGCTGGTGTGGGGCTTCTTCATTTCTACCGTGGTGCTCTACCACGCCACGTACACGATCAACTCACTGTGTCATGTGTTCGGCAGCAGGCGTTATGACACAGGCGACGATAGCCGCAACAATCCCTGGCTGGCCCTGGTCACCCTCGGCGAGGGCTGGCACAACAATCACCACCATTACCCCAGCTCGGTTCGCCAGGGCTTCTACTGGTGGGAGATCGACATCACCTGGTACCTGTTGAAGGCCATGTCCTGGCTTGGCCTGGTCTGGGATCTCAAGCCGATCCCGGCCAGCGTACGCGAGGACCGCGCGGATCACCCGGGATGAAGCTTGCCGTCATCGGCTCGGGGATCGCGGGCCTGACGGTCGCAGCAGGACTGGCAGAGCGCAAATCACGCGGCGTCGAGTTCCTGCTGTTCGAGGCCGACGATCGCCTCGGTGGCCATACCCACACCGTTGACGTCGAGGAGGACGGACGCACCCTGGCCGTCGATACCGGCTTTATCGTCTTCAACGACTGGACCTACCCTAATTTCATGGCGCTGCTCGAGCGCGTCGGCGTGCCGTGGCAAGCGTCCAACATGAGCTTCAGCCTGCAGTGCGAACTCACCGGGCTCGAATACAACGGCACCTCCGTCAACAGCCTGTTCGCGCAGCGCCGCAACCTGTTCAATCCCCGCTTCCTTGGCATGATTGCGGAGATCCTGCGGTTCAACCGCGAGGCGCCGCGCTGGCTTGCCGAGCAGGGCGATGACCTCAGCCTGCGCGACTGGCTGGAGTCGAGGCGTTTCCGCGGTCGCTTCGTCGAGCACTACATCGTGCCCATGGGCCGGGCCATCTGGTCCGCCGGTGCAGAACAGCTGCTTGGCTTCCCAGCCCGGTTCTTCATCGATTTCTTTCACCGGCATGGCTTTCTCTCCGTCAACAATCGTCCGGTCTGGCAAGTGGTCAAGGGCGGCTCCCGGGAATACGTGAGAAGCCTGATCAGGCCCTTCGAGGAACAGATTCGCCTCCGAAGCCCGATCAGGAGCGTACGGCGCAGCGCCTCCGGGGTCACACTCCGCCTTGATGGCGGGCAGTCGCTCGACTTCGATGCGGTGGTGTTCGCCTGTCACGCCGACGAGGCGCTTCGCTTGCTGGAGGACGCCGACGCCACCGAGACCGACATCCTTGGTGCCTTTCCGTACACGATCAACGAGGCCATCCTGCACACGGATGCCAGCGTGCTGCCGAGGGCACTGCTGGCGAGGGCTGCCTGGAATTACCACCTGCGGCGGGACGATCCCGAAGGGGTCGCCGTCACCTACGACATGAACGTGCTGCAAAGCCTCGATACGGAACGACGCTACCTGGTCTCGCTCAATCTGGCCGACCGGATCGATCCCGGGCAGGTGCTGGGTCGTTATCAATACAGCCATCCGGTCTACACCCCGGCAGGGGTCGCGGCCCAGACGCGACATGCGGACATCAGCGGGCAGCGCCGCAGCTATTTCTGTGGCGCTCACTGGCGCTACGGCTTCCACGAGGACGGAGTGGTCAGCGGCTTGGCGGTGTTGGCGCAGGTGGACAAGGCCCTGGACCGTGGCTAGCGCGATCTATGTGGGTCGGGTGCGACACCGCAGGCGACTGCCACGGGACCACGCCTTCAGTTACGCGCTGTTCATGCTCTATCTCGACCTCGACGATCTCCCCGGGGTGTTTGACCGCGTGCCCTGCTTCTCGGCTCGTCGGCCCGCGCTGGCCTGGTTCCGGCGAGCGGATTACCTGGGACCTGCCAACCAGCCGCTCGACGCAGCAGTGCGTGACCGGGTGGAGGCCAGCACCGGTGAGCGCCCCGATGGGCCGATACGGCTGCTCACCCACCTGCGCTACTTCGGCTACTGCATGAACCCCGTGAGTTTCTACTACTGTTTCGCTGCCGACGGGCAGACGCTCAAGTGGATCGTTGCCGAGATCAACAACACGCCGTGGGATGAACGCCACGCGTATGTACTGCCCGTTTCAGCAGCCGAGAAAATCGGCCGGGCCTGGGCGTGGCGCTTCGACAAGGCCTTTCACGTCTCCCCCTTCATGCCCATGGACATGGACTATGACTGGCGCTTCGACACACCCGGGGAGTCGCTGCACGTCCACATGGACAGTACCCGCGAGGGCCTTCACAACTTTGATGCGACGCTCAGCATGGAGCGTCGAGCGCTGACCGCAGCGAGCCTTAACCGGGCCCTGGTCAGCTTTCCCTTGATCACGCTCAAGGTGGCCACCATGATCTACTGGCAAGCACTCCGACTCTGGCTCAAGCGCATTCCGTTCCACGCCCACCCATGAAACCAAGCATCGTCCCCAGCCAAGGCAGCCCCCACCCCACTTCTCTTCGGGATGGGCAAGCAGGTCCCCTCCAGGCGCTCGGCAGGCGAGCCCTGCTGGCGGCGCTGTCGCGCTTGAATGGCGGCCGCTTGACCGTATCCGACCGGGTGGGCAGCCACTCCTACGGTCCGGGCGGTGCCGGGAGCCCCGAGGTGCGGATTGAAGTCCACGATCCAGCCTTTTGGGCCGATGCGGCCTTCGGCGGCACGGTAGGGGCCGGC
>JAURMS010000342.1 GCA_030830595.1 Gammaproteobacteria bacterium
GGGCAGCGCCGAGTACGACACCATCGCCGAGGTCGTGAGGGCAGTCTCGGTGCCCGTGTTTGCCAACGGGGACGTGACCGATGGCGACCGGGCTCGCCAGGTGCTGGCCCACACCGGCGCAGCAGGGATCATGATCGGTCGCGGTGCCTGCGGGCGCCCCTGGATCTTCGCCGAGATCAATGCGGCGCTGGGCCTCGCCGACGCTCCCGCCATCCCGGACCGCAGCAAGCTTCGTGATATCATTCTTGGACATCTGGATGCCCTGCACGCCTTTCATGGTCCGTCGCAGGGCGTTCGAATCGCGCGCAAGCACCTGACGTGGTACGCCCGGCAGCTCGGCCTCGGAGACCGCCTGCCCAGGGCCCTGTCTTCAACCGAAGACGTCACGGAACAAGTGGCGCTTGCGAGAGACCTGTTCGCACCGCCCGGCGAGCGCCAGGAGCGGGCCGCCTGAGGGGAAGACATGGCAGGGCACAATGGCAAGACGGGGATCACTGGTGGGGAGGCGCCACAGCTGCCTCTCAGCAGCCACACCGAGCAGGCGTTGAGTGCCTACTTCGGGGCGCTCGGCGGTCACCGACCCGGGCGGCTGTATGAAATGGTGATGCGTGAGGTCGAGGTGCCCCTGTTCCGGTCGGTACTCGACTACGCGGGTGGCAACCAGAGCCAGGCGGCGACCATCCTCGGCATCAACCGTGCGACCCTGCGCAAGAAGCTGCGCGAATACGGGATGGCAGCCCGCGAATGAGCGTCGCCGTGCGGCGGGCGCTGCTGAGCGTCTCGGACAAGTCGGGCGTCGCCGAACTGGCCAGGCAACTGGCCGGCTTGGGCGTGGAGCTCATGTCCACCGGGGGGACAGCCCGCCTGCTGACAGAAGCGGGGCTGGCGGTCCGGGAAGTGGCCTCCTACACCGGGTTTCCGGAGATCATGGACGGGCGGGTCAAGACCCTCCATCCGCGGATCCATGGGGGCCTGCTGGGCCGGCGCGGCGTGGACGACCCCGTCATGGAGGCCCACGGCATCGAGCCGATCGACCTGCTGGTGGTCAACCTTTACCCCTTCGCCTCGACCATCGCCCGAGCCGACTGCTCGGATGAGGACGCCATCGAGAACATCGACATTGGTGGCCCGGCCATGCTGCGGGCGGCCGCCAAGAACCATGCCCACGTGGCCGTGCTGACGGACCCGCTGGACTACGCCCCCGTCCTGGAGGAACTCGGTCGCACCGGGGACCTCGGTTTCGAGACCCGCCGCAGGCTTGCCGCCAAGGCCTATGCGCATACGGCCGGCTATGACGCTACGGTCGCCGCCTACCTTGCGGGACGCAGCGGCGAGTTCCCCGAGACGCTGGTGGTCGGCGCACGGCGCAGGGACACGCTCCGCTACGGCGAGAATCCCCATCAGTCGGCGGCCTTTTACCTGACCTCCGGGGCGAGCGGCGCGAGCATCGCCAGGGCCAACCAGCTGCAGGGCAAGGAACTGTCCTACAACAACATCGCCGACGCCGACACCGCGCTGGAGTGCGTGCGGCAGTTTGCCGAGCCGGGCTGCGTCATCGTCAAGCACGCCAACCCCTGCGGCGTGGCGATCGCCCCGGGCGCGCAGGCAGCCTACGACCTCGCCTATCGCACTGATCCCACGTCCGCCTTTGGCGGCATCATCGCCTTCAACCGTGAACTCGACGCCGCCACAGCGGCCGCCATCCTGGAGCGGCAGTTCGTCGAGGTCATTGCCTGCCCCTCGGTCAGCGCCGAGGCACGCGGCGTACTGGCCGCCAAGCCCAACGTCCGGGTGCTGGAAACCGGCCCACTGACTCCTGCCAGCCCGCCGGCCCTGGAGCTGCGCAGCGTGCGGGGAGGACTGCTGGTTCAGACGCCGGATACGGGCGAGGTGGCGGCGAACGACCTCAAGGTGGTCTCGGCCCGGATCCCGGATGAGCAGGAGATGGCCGACCTGCTGTTTGCCTGGCGGGTGTGCAAGTACGTGAAGTCGAACGCCATCGTCTACGCCCGCAACGGCATGACCGTCGGCATCGGCGCCGGCCAGATGAGCCGGGTGGTCTCGAGCCGCATCGCCGCCATGAAGGCTGCCGAGGAAGGCCTCGAGGTGAAGGGTGCGGCCATGGCCTCCGATGCCTTTTTCCCCTTCCGCGACGGGCTCGACGTGGCAGCGAGCTTCGGTATCCGCGCCGTCATCCAGCCCGGAGGTTCGATGCGTGATGCCGAGGTCATCGCGGCGGCTGATGAGCACGGGATGGCCATGGTCCTGACCGGCATGCGCCACTTCAGGCATTGAGGGCAGCATGAAGGTCCTGGTGGTCGGCGGCGGTGGACGCGAGCATGCCTTGGCCTGGAAGCTGGCCGCGTCAACGCGGGTCAGCGAAGTACTGGTGGCCCCCGGCAATGCAGGGACGGCGCTGGAACCGGGCTGCCGCAACGTCGCCGTCGAGGCCGAGGACGTTCCCGGCCTGCTCCGCCTGGCCGAGGAAGAAGACGTGGGCCTCACCCTCATAGGCCCGGAGGCCCCGCTGGTCGCCGGCATCGTGGATGCATTCCAGGCTGCCGGCCGGCGCTGTTTCGGTCCCTCACGGAATGCGGCGAGGCTTGAGGCCAGCAAGGCCTACACCAAGGCCTTCCTGGACCGGCACGGGATTCCCACCGCCCGCTACGCGCGCTTCACCCGCCAGGATTTCGACCCCGACTGGGTGCGCGCTCAGCGCAGCCCGATGGTGGTGAAAGCCGACGGGCTCGCCTCCGGCAAGGGCGTGATCATCGCTGCCTCCGCAGAGGAAGCCATCGCCGCCGCCGAGGGAATGTTCACCGGCGCCTTCGGCACGGCCGGCGAGACGGTCGTGATCGAGGAATTCCTGGAGGGTGAAGAAGCCAGCTTCATCGTCATGGTCGATGGCCAACACATCTTGCCCCTGGCCACCTCGCAGGACCACAAGCGACTGCTCGATGCCGACCTGGGCCCCAATACCGGGGGCATGGGTGCCTACTCGCCGGCGCCGGTCGTCGACGCGGCGGCGCA
>JAURMS010000045.1 GCA_030830595.1 Gammaproteobacteria bacterium
CCAGCGCATGATCGCCGAGGTCCAGCACTACGTGCCAGGCTACACGCTGAAGAACGGCCCCGTGTTCGACGGCAAGCGCGTGTCGATCTACCTCGAGGTAGCCGGCCTCGGCGACTACCTGCCTCGCTACGCCGGTAACCTCGACATCATGACCGCTGCGGCACTGCGCACCGCCGAGATGCTGGCACCGGAGATCGCTGCCGGCGCGTACACCCAGGGAGGACAGGCATGAGCCCAACCCGCATCGTGCTGCACGACATGTGCCTGCGTGACGGCATGCACCCGAAGCGCCACCAGATCACGCTGGCGCAGATGACCGACATTGCCCGCGGGCTCGACGAGGCCGGCGTGCCGCTCATCGAAGTGACCCACGGCGATGGGCTCGGTGGCGCCTCGGTGAACTACGGCTTTCCACTGCACACCGACGAGGAATACCTGACGGCCGTGATCGGCGCGGTAAAACAGGCAAAGATCTCCGCTCTGCTGCTGCCAGGCATTGGCACCGTCGAGCACCTGCGCATGGCCAAGGACCTCGGCGTGGCCACCCTTCGTGTCGCTACCCACTGCACCGAGGCCGACGTCTCGGAGCAGCATATTTCCCTGGCTCGCAAGCTCGGCCTCGATACGGTCGGCTTCCTGATGATGGCCCACATGCTCGAGCCGGAAAAACTGGTGGAGCAGGCGCTGCTGATGGAAAGCTACGGCGCCAACTGCATCTACTGCACCGATTCAGCCGGCTACATGCTGCCCACAGACGTCGAGGCCCGCATCAAGCTGCTGCGCGAGCGGCTGCGGCCGGAAACCGAGATCGGCTTCCACGGCCATCACAACATGGCCATGGGTGTGGCCAACTCGATCGCCGCCGTCGAAAGCGGCGCGGTACGCATCGACGGCTCCGCCGCCGGGCTGGGCGCGGGCGCCGGCAATACGCCGCTCGAGGTGTTCAACGCCGTCTGCCAGCGCATGGGGATCGAGACGGGTGTGGACGTCATGAAGCTGGCAGACGTGGCCGAGGACCTGGTCACCCCGATCATGGACATGCCGATCCGCATCGACCGCGACTCGCTGGTGCTGGGCTATGCCGGCGTCTATTCCTCCTTCCTGCTGTTCGCCAAGCGGGCAGCAGCCAAGTACGGGGTGCCTTCCGCCGAGATCCTGATCGAGATGGGCCGGATGAAGACGGTCGGCGGACAGGAAGACATGATCGAGGACGTCGCCATCAACATGGCCAGGGGTCTCGCACATGGGAAGACTGACTGACAAGGTCGCCATCGTGACGGGCGCGGCGCGCGGGATGGGCGCCGCCATCGCCCGGCGCTTTATCGAGGAGGGGGCCGTCGTGACCCTCACCGATGTGATCCCCGAAGTGGCCGAGACGGCTGCCCAGCTCGGCGAACGGGCCAGGGCGGTGGTACACGACGTGGCGGACGAGGCGGGCTGGACAGCGCTGGTCGACGAGCTGATGGCGCAGCACGGGCGCATCGACGTGCTGGTCAACAATGCCGGCATCCTGATGTTCCGCGACCTGCTCTCCACGACTGCCACCGACCTCAGGCGTATCCTCGAGGTCAACGTGGTCGGCACCTTCAATGGCATGCGGGCGGTGGCACCCCACATGATCCGCCAGGGTCGCGGCTCGATCATCAACAACTCCTCGGCCGACGGTCTCCAGGGCGCTAACGCGCTGACTGCCTACGTGGGCTCGAAGTTCGCAGTGCGCGGCATGACCAAGGTGGCGGCACTGGAACTGGGTCCCTACGGGGTGCGGGTTAATTCCGTGCACCCCGGTGGCATCGACACGCCCATGGCTAATCCCCAGGGCGTGCCCGCCGCGCAATTCGACGTGGCCTTCAAGCCCTACGCCGCCCAGCGGGCAGGACGGCCCGCGGAGGCCGCGGAGTGCTTCGTGTTCCTGGCCTCGGACGAATCGTCCTACTGCATGGGCAGCGAGCTCGCGGTGGATGGTGGGCTCACCGCCGGACATTACTATTACGGCTTACCGGGCTCACCGCCGGGCGTGACCCCGCCGAGGCATTCGCCCACACCAGGGAAAAAGTCATGAACCTGCGGCCTGCCCTGTTGCTTGGCTTGCTTTGCCTCCCGGGCCTGGCTGCCGCGCAGGTCTTGCCGACACCGGCCCTGGCATCGCCCACGCCCGGGACGGTCGTGCCTGCGGAATACCCCAAGCTGGCCATGGCACTGCAAGCGGCGCCCAGAGCGGCCCCCAACGTGGTGGTGGTGCTGCTCGACGACGTCGGCTTCGGGGCCGCCAGCACCTTCGGCGGGCCGATCGAAACGCCTACCCTGCAGGCGCTGGCCGATGCCGGACTGCGTTACAACCGTTTCCACACCACGGCCATCTGCTCTCCCACTCGTGCCTCGCTGCTGACCGGCCGCAATCCGCATGCCGTTGGCATCGGGGCGGTGCTGAACACGCCCTCGCCCTATCCCGGCTATCACGGCCTGCTGCCGAAAAGCGCAGCCACCATTGCCGAAGTTCTGAGGCAAAGCGGCTATGCGACGGGTGCCTTCGGTAAATGGCACCTGGCACCTGAATGGGAGAGCTCGCCCGCTGGTCCCTACGACCGCTGGCCCATCCGCCAGGGCTTCGATCACTTCTACGGCTTCCTGCCCGCCGAGACCGACCAGTTCGCCCCCACGCTGGTGCAGGACAACACCTTCATTCCGACGCCGCGCCGCCAGGATTACCACCTGACCGAAGACCTTGCCGGGCAGGCCATCGGCTGGATCCAGCGCCATCGCTCGGCGGCCCCGGAGCGGCCCTTCTTTGCCTATTTTGCGCCCGGCGCGGCGCATGCCCCGCTGCAGGTGCCACGGCAGTGGATGGAGGCCTATCGCGGGCACTTCGCCGGTGGGTGGGACCGGTTGCGCGAGGAGACCTTCGCTCGTCAAAAGAAGCTGGGCGTGATCCCGACCGATGCTGTACTGACACCGCGCCCCGCCGAGTTGCCGGCCTGGTCGTCGCTCAGTGAAGACGAACAGCGGCTGTCCCAGCGCTTCATGGAAGCCTATGCCGGCTTCCTCGCCCACACCGATGCACAGGTCGGCCGACTGCGCAGCGCGCTCGAGGCGATGGGCGTGCTCGACGACACGCTGTTCATCTACATCGTGGGCGACAACGGCGGCAGCGGCGAGGCGGGCACGCGCGGCTCGCTGCACTACATGGCCAAGCTGCAGGGTGTGGAAGACACGATCGAGGAGGGCCTGCAGCGGATCGAGGACATCGGCGGGCCCACCGTGCATGCCCACTACAGTGCAGCGTGGGCCTGGGCCACCAACAGTCCCTTTCCGTGGATGAAGCAGGTGGCCTCCCACCTTGGCGGCACCCGTAATCCACTGGTAGTCAGTTGGCCGGCGAGGATCCGTGATCGCGGTGGCCTGCGCGACCAGTACGCCTTCGTCTCGGACGTCGTCCCGACCATTCTCGAGGCAGCCGGCATCGATCCGCCTGCCGTGGTGAATGGCGTGGCGCAGCAACCCCTCGATGGCCTGAGCCTGCTGCCGACTTTCGCTGATGCAACTGCGCCCTCACCCCGTCGGACGCAGTACTACAACGTCTACGGCAATCGCGCCATCTATCATGACGGCTGGTTGGCCTCGGCCTTCCGTGGCCGTGCGCCCTGGGATGTGCGTAAGCCGGTCGGCACCTCCACCCTGGAAGATCGCTGGGAGCTCTTCCATCTCGCAAGCGATTTCACCCAGTCACGTGATGTGGCCGCGGACCATCCAGGGAAGCTGGCGGAACTGCAGGCCCTGTTCTGGCACGAAGCCGGGCGCAACCAGGTACTGCCGCTGGTGGACAACGCGCAGACGGCAGGGCTGCCCCACCTGATGAAGGACAAGGACCGCTACGTGCTGCATGCCGGCGCACGCGGGATTCCGGAGATGCAGGGCCCGCCGGTCATGTTCCGCTCGCACACGCTCACCGCCTCGGTGGACCTGCCGCCCGGAGCGCGCGGTGGCGTGGTGGCGGCCTATGGCGGGGTGGCGGGCGGCTGGCTCCTCGGCATC
>JAURMS010000343.1 GCA_030830595.1 Gammaproteobacteria bacterium
AGTAAGCACGCATGTCACGTTTTTCGCGCCGCAGGAAGTTCTGCAAGTTCACCGCCGAGGACACGGGTCAGATTGACTACAAGGACCTGGCGACCCTCAAGGGCTACATCACCGAGACGGGGAAGATCGTTCCGAGTCGTATTACCGGCACCCGGTCCTTCTATCAGCGCCAGTTGGCGGTGGCGGTCAAGCGCGCCCGCTATCTGGCGTTGCTGCCCTACACCGACCAGCATTGAGGGTGGCCGGCACCTTTGCCGGGAGCAGCATGAACAGGTTTGCCGAATGGGCCCTGCGCACTCCCTTGAACGGGATGCTCGCTGGCGCCGTGGTGTCTACGCTGGCCTGTCTGGCCCTGCCACTGCTTGCCTGGCTGCCCGGGGGCTTGGTGGTGCTGGCCTGTCTTGCGGGCGGTCCCGCCATGGGGGCCTGGACGGTGTCCGGGGCGGCGCTACCGATTGCCTGGATGTTCGCGCCCGTGATGGGCTGGGGGGGGGCGTTGCTCTTGGCCGCCATGGCCCTGTTGCCTGCCCTCGCCGCTGGCATCCTGCTGTCCCGCAGTCGCAGCCTCTCGTTCGCCTTCCAGTCCGTGGCCCTGACCGCGGCAGCCCTGGTGCTGTTGTTCCGGGTCGGACTGGGTGATCCGGTCAGCGTGTTTGCCCCCCTGCTTGAGGCCATGAAACCCGCCTTCGACGACATGGCGGCTTCCATGGCCGGGCTGGGCGTGGGGCGCAGCGCCGAGGAACTGGCCGCTGCCGTCGCCCGCATGGCCTGGGCCACACTCGCCTGGCTGCTGATGCTCACCACGCTGAGCTCGCTGTTCCTGGGGCTCTGGCGCTTTGCAGTGCTGCGGGAGCCCGGTTTATTTGGCAGGGAGTTTGCTTCCCTGCGCCTGGGGAGCCTGATCGGCTGGCTGGCGGTTGCGGCGCTGCTGCTCAACGTGGCGGCCCAGCTTGCAGGGGGTGAGGCCTGGGCACCCGCCGAGGACTTGCTGTTCGTGCTGTCCGGGGCATTTCTGGTGCAGGGACTGGCCATTGCCCATGCGCTGCGGTCAGCCCAGGTGACCGGGCCACTGCTCCTGGCCGTGGCCTACCTCTCGATCATCGTTTTTCCCATGCTTCTGGTGGGCCTCGGGCTGGCTGACACCTGGGTCCGTTTCCGCGAACGTTTCGTCAACAAAACTCCTTCGAGTACGGTGTAATCATGGAAGTCATCCTCCTGCAGAAAGTCGCCAACGTCGGCGACATCGGTGACCGAGTCAAGGTCCGCTCCGGCTACGGTCGTAACTATCTCCTGCCCACGGGCCGCGCCACGCTGGCCACGGCGGCCAACATCGCGGCCTTCGAGGCTCGTCGTTCAGAGCTGGAGGCCAAGGCCGCAGCTGAACTGGCCGGTGCCAAGGCTCGCGCTGCCCGCCTCGAGGGCTTCACGTTGGTCGTGCGCGCCAAGGCGGGTAACGAGGGCAAGCTCTTCGGTTCGATTGGCACCGGCGACATCGCCGAGGGTTGCCGCGCCGAGGGCCATGACATCCAGCGCTCGGAGGTCCGCCTGCCGGGTGGTGCGATCCGCATGACCGGTGAGCACGGCGTCATCCTGCACCTGCATGCCGACGTCGACTTTGCGCTGCAGGTCAACGTGGTCGCCGAGGACTAGACCCCGCTTCATGCAGCCGTCGGTTGAAGCCCTGCGAACGCCGCCCCACTCCGTGGAAGCGGAGCAGTCAGTGCTGGGCGGCTTGCTGTTGGACGCCAACAGCTGGGACGCGGTGGCCGACATCGTCGCCGCCGCGGATTTCTACCGCCGTGATCACCGGCTGATTTTCGAGGCCATTGCCGAGGTCGCCGAGACGCGTGGACCCTGCGATGCGGTCACCGTGTCCGAGCACCTCGACCGCAAGGGACTCGCCGAGGAAACCGGTGGGCTCGCCTACCTCGGTACGCTGGCCCGCGACACCCCAAGCGCCGCCAACGTCAGGACTTACGCCGAAATCGTTCGCGAGCGCTCCATCCTGCGACAGCTGGTCCGGGCAGGCGGAGAGATCGCGACCTCTGTTTTCGAGGGCGGGGGCAGGGCGGCTACCGAGCTGGTCGACGAGGCGGAGCGGCGGGTATTTGAAATCGCCGAGCGCGGCAGTCGGTCACGGGCCGGGTTCCGCCAGGTCAAGGACATCCTGCCGGAGACCGTCGATAAGCTCGACCTTTTGCACCAGTCTCCAGGGCAATTGACCGGGGTCACGACCGGCTTCAATGATCTTGATCGCATGACCACCGGGCTGCAGCCCGGTGACCTGATCGTGATCGCCGGCAGGCCCTCCATGGGCAAGACCACGCTGGCGATCAACATCGCGGAAAACGCTGCGATAGGCAAGGGCGTGCCAGCAGCGGTGTTCTCAATGGAGATGTCCGCCGAGCAGCTGACCCTGCGCATGATCTCCTCGCTGGGACGGGTGAACCAGAGTCACCTCAGGACGGGCCAGTGCTCGGACGAGGACTGGTCACGGATCAACAGCGCGGTAGCCCAGCTGTCTGCCGCGCCCATCTTCGTGGACGAAACGCCCGCGCTCACCCCGACGGAACTACGCGCCCGGGCGAGGCGACTCAAGCGCGAGCGCGGCCTGGGCCTGGTGGTGGTCGACTACCTGCAGCTGATGCAGGTCTCGGGTACCAAGGAAAATCGTGCGACGGAGATCTCGGAGATTTCGCGCGGGCTGAAGGCGCTGGCCAAGGAGCTGTCGGTGCCGGTGATCGCGCTGTCGCAGCTCAACCGGTCCGTGGAACAGCGCACCGAGAAGAAACCGGTGATGTCCGACCTCAGGGAGTCTGGCGCCATCGAACAGGACGCGGACGTCATCATGATGATTTATCGGGAGGAAGTGTACGACCCGGCCTCTCAGCGGCGAGGCATCGCTGACATTATCCTTGCCAAGCAACGCAACGGCCCGACCGGCGAAGTTCACCTGACTTTTCTCGGGGAATACACCCGCTTCGAAAACCTGGTCGCCGAATCCTATGGCGAAGGGGTCTTTTGAAGCCCATCAGCCTCAGCTGATGAAGAACCCCATCTTGATCCCCGCCAGGGTGATCACGTCGTTGTTGAGCAGTCGCCTGGCCTGAGGTCCGATGGGTTCGCCGTTGACCAGCGGATAGTCGCCAGCGGTCGCCGATTCGACGTGCACGATGGAGTAGCCTTCTGCCCTCCGGCTGATGGCGGCGACCTGCACGCCTGGCCGACCGAGGGTGGTAAGCGGCTTGAGAAGCTCGATCTCGCGCCCGGCAAACTGTCCGGAAAGCACCTGCAGGCGTCCGCTCGAGGCTTCGCCCGGAGGACGGTATTCTGCCGAGGGCCGGGTGGAGGAGGAGGTGTCGGCCGTATCTGGCCGCGGCGAGGGCGACAGGGCGCTGGCCGCCGCGCGAAGTTTTTCCTCGGTGATCTGCCCGGGGGCGATCACCATGGTCTTCTCGAACTCGTCGGAGTCGTTCACTTCGCCCTGACTGTCGATGAAGCGCAGGCTGTGGCGGCCCAGGGTGAGGACGTCGCCGTTCTGGAGGGCGTGCTTCTTGATCAGCTTACCGTTGACGTAGGTGCCGTTGGTGCTGTTCAGGTCCTCGAGAAAGGAGTCGTTCAGGATGTTGACGATCAGGGCGTGATGGCCGCTCACTCCCGGGTTGTCGACCCGGATGTCGTTGTCCGGCAGTCGACCGAGCGTATACCGCTCCTTGGTC
>JAURMS010000344.1 GCA_030830595.1 Gammaproteobacteria bacterium
GATCGTGAAGCTAAGCGGTGCGGGCGCTGCAGCGGTGGTGTTGAGACGCACCTGCACACTGGTGCCCGATAGAGGCTTGACCTCCACTGACACCAGCTGGTTGGGTCCCACCTGGGCATGGGCCAAGCCGCCGGCACCAACGACCAGGAGGGCAGCAAGGACGGCCCCTCGCCAAAACCTTAACTCAGTGCTTGCCCGGTAAGTGTCAGCCATCGATGCATCTCCCCACAATCAGTCGCTGAGGGCCAACCCGGCCTGCCGCTCGACATAGCCCCCCAAGCCATCCGGAACGATCTCCACGACCCCGATGTTCGCCTGGTTGATCGACTCTATACGTCCGTCGTTCTGGCCAAGGTGATTACCGACGACCACCCGATGAATAAGACCGTCCTGGGTCCGCACCAGCCCATATTGGACGCCGCCGAGAGTGAGCGTTCCGACCATACCGAGGGTATCGAGCGGAAACTGCTCAAGGTATTCGCGCGGACGGTCACTGTCGGGCCTGAGCCCGCCGGCACTCTGCGGGTCCGTGCCTGGGGTGAACGGCGAGCGCTCGTCGGCCATGGTGTACTCGACCGAGACGTAAGGTCTCACCTCCGGAAGCGGCTCAATCCGTCCACCTGGCCTGGCCTTCGCTCTTTCAATCTCGCCCCGCAAGTCTGCCAGCGGATCCGAACACGCCGTGACCAGAGCCGGTATCACCAGCCATATCAGCGGCCGGGCGAGGCTGCGCGGGTGACGCCGCATCACTTCCTACCCCCAGCGCTATCGTCGAGATAACGATAGGTCTTTGCGGTGATATCCATCGTCAACAATGCTGAGCCGGCTGGCTGGCGACCGCCTCGGGCATTCTGCCCCTGCAACTGCACATCGTGGATGGTGACGATACGCGGCAGTGCCGCCACCGCTTCCACGAACTTGCCAAATTCATGATAGCCGCCCTCCAGGCGAATCTTGATGGGCAGCTCCGCGTAAAAATCACGCCTTATCTCGCCCTGCGGCTGGAACAACTTCTCCTCCAGCCCGGCGGCCAGACCCGCCTGGGAGATGTCCACCAACAGGCTCGGGACCTCGGTCTGACCAGGCAGCTGACGCAACATCGCGCCGAAGCTGCGTTCGATCTCGACCAACTGCTGCCGATAAGCCTCAAGGTTGGCTGCCTTGCGCTGTTTGTTGTCGAAGGTGTTCCACAGCGTAACCTGCTCGGCTTCCGCCGCTTCCAATTCAGGTAGGTTGCCCTTGTACACAAACTGCCAAACCATCAGCCAGGTTACCACCACGAACAACAAGGCGATGGCGAGGGTACGAAACAAAAGGGGCCAGCGGCCTACGTCACGGAAGTCGAGATCACGCAATTCGCTGATGAACTTGTTCAGGCCGTTCACTGCGAACCTCCCCCTTCGGTAGGCGTGCGCAAGCTTGCCGACAGGCCGAAGCTGGAGCCCTGCCCACGGCCCGTCTCGATGACCTTGAGACCTGGAGCGGCCAACACTTCCGAGGAGTCGATGTTGCGCATGAAGGCCGAGACGCGAGTACTTGACTGGGCGACGCCCGTGAACTCCAGCTTGCGATCGGACTGACTCATACGGGAGAGATACACCCCGTCAGGAAGGGTACGGACCACCTCATCAAAAAGCTTCACGACCTCAGGTCGACTTTTCTGCAAGGTCTCGATGATTTCCATGCGCGCGATCAGGCGCGCCTTGTCCTGCTCGAGCTTGAGGATTTCCTCGATCTGCTTGTCGAGTATGGCGATCTCCGCCCTCAACAGGTCGTTCCTGGCCACCTGATCATCAATAAGGCCAGAGACCCACAATCGGGCGAGCATGGCAAACAAGGCCGCCATGACCACCGCAGCACCAAGGCCCGCGACGAAATCCCGTTGCCGGCGGCGGCGTAACTCCGCACGCCATGGGAGCAGGTTAATACTTGGCATTGTCGTCGAAGCTCCGCAATGCCAGGCCACAGGCGACCAGCAAGGCTGTCGCGTCGCGGTGCACGCCCAGCGACTTGGCCTTGGTCGAAATCCTCATCTTCCCCAACGGATCGCCCTTCTCGGCCGGGATACCGACGCGACTGCCAATGACGTCCGAAACGCCCGGAATGTTGGCGCAACCACCGCAGATTAATATCTGTTCCGGCTGGGTCCGGTTGCTGCCGGAGGCCAGATAGAACTGCAGGGACCGGCTGACCTGCTGCGACATGTCGTCAATGAACGGCTCCAGCAATTCCGGCTGGTAATTAGAGGGGAGCCCACCCTCCTTCTTCGCGCGTCCCGCGTCTTCCATCGACAGCCCGTAGGTGCGCATGATTTCCTCGGTCAGCTGCTGGCCACCGAAGGGGAAGTCCCGCGTGTAGATCACGTGCATGTCGCGCAACACGCTGAAGGTGGTCGTGCTCGCCCCGAAGTCGATCACCGCGATCGTGTGGTCGACACCTCCATCCGGCATCTGGTAGGACATCAGCTTGCAGGCATTCTCGAGTGCGAAGGCCTCTACATCCACCAGCCTGGCCACCAGGCCCGCGGCGTTGACAGCAGCCACACGCTGCTCGACGTTCTCGGTGCGGGTAGCCACCAGAAGGATGTCCTGCACGTCCGGATCCCGCTCGGAGGGGCCCAGCACCTCGAAATCAAAACTGACCTCCTCCATCGGGAAGGGGATGTACTGATCGGCCTGCAGTTCGACCTGCTGCTCGAGGTCGTTGCCGGCAAGGTTGGCCGGCATTGGAATGGATTTTGTAATGGCATTGTCGCCGCTGATCGCGACCGCACAGTCCTTGGTGCTGACCCCGGACCTCTTGACGGCCCTGCGGATCGCCTCGCCCACCGCATTGGCATCCACAATGGCCTTGTCGTTGACCGCGTTGTGAGGCGTTGGCTCTGCGGCAAAAGCCTCCACACGGTACTCTCCCCCGGACTCCGACAACTCGATCAGCTTGATCGAGGACGTCGTGATATCCAATCCGAGCAGCGGCTTCCTGCGGCTGGGGAGGAAATTGGGCAGCTTCACTATTTTTCCAATTAAATCAGAGTGTTATGTTTTATAACGCTATCAGATCTCAGGTTTACGTCCTAACTATAATGCAACCAGTACACAATTTGCATGTGACCTCCTTCAAATTATCATCCGTCGCGTGAAACTCAGGCTTCCAAAATGGCTGTTGGTGCTCACCTGTCTGGTCGCGACGGGAGTGGGTTCGGTTCTGCTGGCCTTGATCGGCACTTTCTACTATCTCAAGCCCACGTTGCCGGATGTAGCCAGCATCCGGGAACTCAAGCTACAGGTTCCGCTCCGGATCTTCAGTCGGGACGGGGTCCTGATTGCCCAGATCGGGGAGCAAAGACGCATCCCGGTCAGCTACGCCGACTTGCCGGACCGCGTCGTCCAGGCCTTCCTGGCCGCCGAGGACGACCGCTTTTTCGAACATCCGGGCATCGACTGGCAGGGCATCACCCGGGCCGTCCTGTTCGCCCTGGGAATGCCCGGTCCGGGTGGAGGGGGCAGTACCCTCACCCAGCAGCTGGTCCGTACCACCTTGATCCAGAACGAGCCCACCATCCGACGCAAGCTCCGCGAGATCTTCCTGTCGGTGACTCTTGAGGACGAACTCAGCAAGGAGGAAATCCTCGAGCTCTACCTCAATACGGTATTCCTTGGGCAGCGGGCCTACGGCGTGGCGGCGGCCGCGGAAATCTATTTCGGCAAGACGCTCGCCGAGTTAAGCATCGCGGAGGCGGCATTGCTGGCGGGCATCCCCCAGCGACCTTCGAACTACAACCCCATCGCCAGCCGCGAGCTCGCCCAGGGACGCCGGGCCTACGTCCTTCGGCGCATGTACGAGCAGGGATTCATCTCGGCGGACGAGCGCCGCCTGGCGCTGGCCGAGGCAGTGTCCGGCGAGATCTCGGGTCCAGCGTCTGCCCTCAACGCGCCCTACGTCGCCGAATTGGTCAGGCTGGAACTGCTGGAACGCTATGGTGACTCCATCTACACGGATGGTTTCGTGGCCTATGCCACCGTGGACAGCCGCCTGCAGTGGGCGGCGGACGTGGCACTGCGCTCGGCCATGCTGGAATACGACCAGCGACACGGATATCGAGGTCCGCTCAGGAAGACCAAGCTCTCGCCAGTAGAAACGCCGGATGAACTGGTGGGCCTGCTGGAAGAGGTGCCCGCTTACGGGGGCCTGCTGCCAGCCGTAGTGATTGCCGTGGACCCCCGCTCCGCGACCGTCGCCACCCGCCAGAGAGGCGTACTGGAGTTGCCACTGGAACAGGTCCGTTGGGCCCGTGCGGCACTCGGCCGTGACCGTCTGGGGCCACCCATTTCGAGCGTCGCCGAGGTCCTGGAACGCGGCGACCTGGTCTACGTCCTGCCCAAGGGCGACGGCCGGGCCTGGCTTGCGCAACTCCCAGAAGCACAGGGAGCGATGGTCGCCATCGACCCGGTAGATGGGGCGATCGTGGCCCTCTCCGGCGGCTTCGACTACTTCGCTTCGCAGTTCAACCGGGTGACCCAGGCGAGGCGCCAGGCGGGCTCCGGTTTCAAGCCCTTCATCTATTCAGCCGCCATCGATAACGGCTTCACGCCCTCGTCCATCCTGCTGGACGCCCCGGTCGTCTACGAGGCGCCGGAAGGCGCGGACTTCTCAGACTGGCGCCCGGAGAATGACGACAGCAGGTTCTATGGCCCCATCCGGCTCAGGGATGCGCTGGCACGCTCGCGCAACCTGGTTTCCATCCGGCTGATGCGCGCCATGGGTTTCGACGTGGCGCGCGAGCACGCCCTGCGCTTTGGTTTCGATCCCGAGTTTGTGGCCAAGGACCTGACGATTGCGCTGGGTACCGCCCAGGTCACGCCGCTGGAGATGGCCACTGGCTTTGCTGTCTTTGCCAACGGCGGGTTCGGCATCAAGCCCTACCTGGTGGAGCGGGTGCTGGATGCCGAGGGCTTGCTCCTGTGGGAGGCAGCGCCGATGCTGGCCTGTGCCACTTGCCCCGCAGAGGCCGCGGGCCTGGCCGATGGGTCAGCATACCCTCGCGGGCCCGAGGCCGTGACCGATTCGTCGACCAGCATCGAAGAGGTGGGTGGCAGCCTGGAGCCACCGACCGACCAGCGGGCGTCGCGGGTCATCAGCGCGGCCAACGCCTTCATCGTCACGGACATGATGCGGGACGTGGTCAGGGTGGGCACGGCGCGGCGTGCCCTGGCCTTGGGTCGTACCGATCTCGCGGGCAAGACCGGCACCAGCAACGACGTCAGGGACGCCTGGTTTGCCGGCTTCAATCCCGAACTGGTGGCGGTCAGCTGGGTCGGCTTCGACACCGAGCGGAGCCTGGGCGCGCAGGAACAGGGTGGTCGCACTGCCCTGCCGATGTGGATCCACTTCATGCGTGAGGCCTTGCGCGGCCAGCCGGAGCAACGCCTGGCCATGCCCTCCGGCGTGGTGACCGCAAGGGTCTCTCGCATCACCGGCCAGCCTACCCGCTGGAACGATCCCGATGCAGTGCTGGATTATTTCCTGGAGGGGCAACTGGAACCGTCCGCGGCGTCAGACCAAGAGGCTCCACCGCCCGCGGTGCCGCGGCCGCCGTCCAGCCAGGATCCCATTTTCTAGCGCCCATGCCCAAGCGATCAGTACGCGGAGAGATGATGCGCCAGGCGATCGCCGATGAGGCAGCACGGCTGATCGTGGAGCACGGACTGAGCGACTTCCACGCCGCCAAGCGCAAGGCCGCGGCCCGGTTCGGGGTCACCGACAAGGCGGTGCTCCCTGGCAACGTTGAAATCGAGGCAGCCATCGCCTCGCATCATCGGCTGTTCGGGGCCGATGACCACCCGCAAACCCTGCAGCGGCTCCGGGAACAGGCCATCGAAGCCATGCGGTGGCTCGCGGGATTCAATCCCCGACTGGTGGGTCCCGTATTGTCCGGGCATGCTAGCGACCATAGCGGGATCACCCTGCACCTGTTCGCCGAGTCCCCGGAGGCGGTCGCACTTCGCCTGCTGGACCTGGGTATCCGTTATCAGTCGGTGCAGCGTCGCATGCGCTGGGGACA
>JAURMS010000046.1 GCA_030830595.1 Gammaproteobacteria bacterium
ATACCGTCACCCCAGCCATCGTCGTCGCAGACCGGTCGCGGGGTGGCGAGCGTCTGCGTGGCAAGTCCGTAGCGGCAGAAAAAAGCCCCGCCAGGGTCGCCCATCTCTGCCTCGTAGGTCGCGCCGTTCACGCCATTGAATTCCCACAAGGGTCGGAACATCTCGTCCACCGATTCCGGCTTCAGCAGACGCACACCCTCGAGCTCGCCACCGTTCAGCAGCAGCCGTCCGATCTTTGCCAGGTCGAGCGCCGAGATGCGCAGGCCCCCCTGCGGGCCGAACAGGCCACCGTTTTCGCCCGGTTGCCAGGCCGCGAGGTCGCAGCTGCCGTCCGGTGCAGCCACTACCGGGCAGTCCGGTCGCTTGCCCTGGAGATCATCGACACCCACCTCGCCGTTGGCGCGATAAATCACCACCGCCCGGCCAATCGCCTGGTCCGAGCAGCTTGCCCAGTTGT
The DNA here is from genome assembly GCA_030830595.1 of Gammaproteobacteria bacterium. Taxonomy (GTDB): domain Bacteria; phylum Pseudomonadota; class Gammaproteobacteria; order Steroidobacterales; family Steroidobacteraceae; genus SG8-30. The sequence goes on from JAURMS010000046.1 coordinate 458, forward strand.
AGCAGGCGTCGATGTCCAGCGGTTCAAGCACCAGCCTGTCCATCAATTGGTCGAAACGCTCGCCAGTGACGCGCTCCATGATGGCGGCGACCACCACGAAATTCAGGTTGGTGTACTGGAACCACTCGCCCGGTGCGTAGTCCTCGTTCCAGGCCTTGGCATCCGCGACCTGCTCGCGTGTCTGTGTTTTGGTGTGTGATACATAGCCGGCCTCGTCCGTCAGTCCTGAAAGGTGCGACATCAACAAGCGCAGGGTGATCGGCTCCTCCGGGTGCAGCGGATGGCGCAGTGGCCAGCCGAGGTAGTCCGAGACATCGCGGTCGAGATCCAGTAACCCCTGCTCCACCAGTCGCAGGAGGCCGATGGACAACACCAGCTTGGAGACGGAGGCAATGCGCACCGGATCCTCGGCTGTTACCTTGCGCCCGGCCGTTCGATCCGCCCAGCCACGGGCATAGACTTGCGTCTTGCCGGCGGCATCGAACTGAACCCGGACTTCCGCGGCCGGCGGTTCAGGCGCCTTGGCGCAACCGGCCAGGCCGACGCCTAACAACAGCGCAAGGGGCAGCGAATGTGCATTCATGGGCAGGTCTCCATGACGAGGCTCGACTCGTTTTCAAGCGCCCGCACGTCGAGATGCTGGATCAGCGGGGGCTGGGTAGGTGCCAGGGTCAGTGAAAAAAGCAGGTCTGCACGTTCGCAGTCCAGTACCCATTCGCCACGCAGTGCATTGGGCAGGCGGCTGAACTCCTGTCGTGGGGTGCAGGCGCCGGCCAGCTCTGCTGCCTCCCGGAACTCCTGGCGTCGCGTGTCGAGCGAACGGTCCGGGAGGAGATTGTCCGCCGAGATCCGCTGCACCAGGGCGTCGTCCCAGGACTCGAACAGGGTCTCGACGTCCTTGCGCGCCTGGATCAGCGCAGGCGCGGGCCTGGGCAGGCGACGATGCAGCAGGCCGGCCTCGTCCAGCTGGGCAAAGGCCTGGTCGAACACGGTGCTCCAGCTGAGGTAGGTGCGGTTGCCCATGGCTACCAGTCCGATACCGTATTCCGGCAGCCAGCGCATTTGCGAGCCGAATCCCGGCAAGCCTCCCGTGTGCCCCGCGATGTGCTCAAAGCGACAGTCCTGCCAACTGCGCAAGCCATAGCCATAGCCGCCGGAGAACAGGCTGGTCTTGCCATCGACGCCGAGCGTGACCTTCGCTGGGCGAGCGCGCCAGATCTGCTGCATTTCCCGGAGCGAGGCCCGGGACAGGGGCAGGGTGTCCTCGCCATCCCGTGCCGGATAGGCTGCCGTGAACATACCGACGTAGCGGGCAAGGTCTTCTACGGAGGAGAGCATGCCGCCCATCGCGCCGAAGGCGCCATGCGCAGGCTGGGCCTCCAGCGAATGGGTGCCGTCCTCGAAGCGATAGCCTTCGGTGCGCTGACCTGCAGGGACCGAGGCCGGCTCCAGCGTGGTCGAGCGCATCCCAAGCGGCATCAGGATGTGCTGTTCGACGTAGTCGGCGTAGTCCAGGCCGGAGACCCGGCTGATGACCCGGCCGAGCAGGGCGAAGCCCACGTTGGAATACTCGTAGTCGGTACCGGGCGTTGTGGAGAAGGGGATGCCCCGGCGGAGCAACTCGCTGAAGGCCTCTTCCGGCAGGTCCAGCTGGCGGTCACCCCAGGGATTGTCCTCCGGAAAGCCGCCGCTGTGGGTCAGCAGCTGGCGCAGGGTGATGCGAGGCGAGTCCGTAGTGGGGTAGGGCAGCTCGCCCAGTTCCGGCAGGTACCTCTCCACCGGATCGTCCAGCGAAAGCTTCCCCGCGTCACGCAACTGGAGAATACCGACCGCCGTAAAGCTCTTGGTCATGGAGGCGATTCGAAACACCGTATCCGGGCCGATGGGCGAATCGGCACTGAGTTGGCGGCGGCCGTGACTGCCGAAGTGAACCAGCTGACCATCCACTACCACGCCCCAGGCGGCGCCGGGCACGTTTTCGCGGACGGCGAAATCCGAGAACAGGGCGTCGAGGTCGGCAAGCGCCAGAGCAGGAATCGGGCTGGCCTGACTCGGCAGCCCGCTGGCGAGTGTCAGGCAGGCGACCAATACGGAAAGAAGGTGCTTCATGTCGTCAAAGTAACCGATCGACAGTCGGGCCCCAAGCCCGAGGCTGTCTCATAAAAACGACACATCGGAGATCTGTTGTAAAAAAAGCGAGGGCAGGGTGGTATTCGAACGGCGTACGGTGGTAGCTTCAGCATGACAACCATACAAGCAGGTTTTAAACCACAGCAAATAGGACACCACGAAGGGAGTACGAATCATCATGACGATCAAGACATCGGCAACGGGATGGATATGGCTGGGTGCCTTGTTGGCGCTGCCAGCCCAGGCTCAGGATACCGGCCGGGAGGCAGAATCCACCACCCAGCTTCAGGAAATCACGGTCACTGCCACCAAGCGTGACGAGCTGGTTCACAAGATTCCCTACAACGTCACCGCCATCGGTGAATCTGAACTGCGTGCCGAGAACATCACAGACATCAAGTCCTTGATCGCCAACAGCGTCGGCATCGATGCACCGCAGAACGGTGCCCGCTTCACTGACTCGGTGACGGTACGTGGCCTGAACATCTCTCGTGCGGATGCCAATAACCTTGAGTGGTTCACCCGCAGCACGCTGGCTTACTACCTCGACGATGCGCCGCTGCCATTCATGGCGTATCGCATCAAGGATGTGGCCCGTGTAGAGACCCTGCTTGGGCCGCAGGGCACCCTGTTCGGGGGTGGCGCGCTCGGTGGTGCCGTGCGTTACATCACCAACCAGCCCAAGATCGGTGAGATGGAAGCCCGCATTTCCACCAGCTTCTACCAGACCAAGAATGGCGGACTGTCCAACGATACGGACGCGATGGTGAACCTGCCATTGGGCGATACCGTGGCGCTGCGTATTTCCCTCGCTCGCCTCGACGAGAAGGGCTACACGGACCGCTATGCGGCCACTCCGGATTACCTGAGCGACTCGCCCTGGACCCCGCTGCCCAACGGTTCCAAGGCAGTCTACAAGGACGATGACTGGAACGAGGTGGAAGGTGGCCGCATTGCACTGCGCTGGCAGGCCTCCGAGAATTTTGCACTCACCCTGTCACACATCGACCAGACCCAGACGGCGCACGGCACCCGTGGCGCGCAACTGGTAGTGGGCTTTGGTGACCCCGGACGCTACAACGCGCCGCAGGCCTTCAACGACCATACCGTGCTATCACGCTATCCCGAGTACCTCGATCGGGACTTTCGCATGTCCACCCTGAGCCTGGAGTGGGACCTTGGTTTCGCCAACCTCACGTCGTCCACTTCCGATTTTGAGGATATTCGCGAGGGCGAGGCCGATTATCTGGCCTATGGGTCGTTCTTCTACGGCACCCTCGGGTTCTCTCCCTTCGAGCTTGGCAATCCAAACTGGGCAGGCGAGACCTCCTACATCAGTTTCGACAACCGCAATAGCGGCCTGTTGCACGAGACCCGCCTGGTGTCCTCCAGTGACGGCCCGCTTAGCTGGGTGTTGGGCGTGTACTACGCCGACCAGGATCGCCAGCAGCAATTCTCGGAGTGGATGCCCGGGCTAGAGCCCTACAAGTTCGGCGGCGGCCGCACCGACGAGGGCTACTATGAGAACCAGGCCGGTGACTTCACCGAGAGCGCCTTGTTCGGTGAACTGTCCTACGAGGTGACGCCCAAGCTGACCCTCACTGGCGGTGCGCGCCTGTTCTCCTATGAGGACAAGTCCCTGAACCGGGTAGAGGACTATGCCTTCGACCTGGTCACTGGCACCAAGGTGGACAGGGAAAAGAAGAGCGGGGAGTCTTACTTCAAGTTCAACGCCTCCTACGAAATCACCGACGATTTTCTCGGCTACGCCACTTTTTCGCAGGGTTTCCGTCGCGGTGGCGCCAACAACTGGCGCGAGGGGCCCGAGTGCTTCACCTGCGGTGGGGCCATTTCGGATGAGCTGCGTAATTACAAGCCCGACACTACCGATAATTACGAACTTGGCTTGAAGGGCTTCTTGCTGGATCGTCGCTTGTACCTGCAGGCCAGCCTGTTTGCCATCGACTGGCATGATGCGCAGACCTACTTCTCGCAGGACGTCAACTTCTTCCCGGTCAACGGCACCACCAATGGCCCGGATGCCCGGTCGGAAGGCTACGAGTTGCAGGGCAATGTCGTCCTCGGGGCCGGCTTCCAGCTGTCCTTCGCCACCAACCACACCGAGGCTGAGTGGGACGAGACCAAGACGCTGTGCCTGTACGCCAACGGAACGTCCTGCCGTACCTATTCCAAGGGTGGCAAGCTCGGCGGAACAGCCAAGGACAAATACTCCCTGGGACTGAACTGGCGGGGCTCCACCAGCGGTGGCATGGACCTCCGCGCTTCCGCCCGCATGCGCTACCAGGGCAAGAAGCAGGCCGATCGCGGCGACGACCCGGACTCGGTCGTTTTCGCCTATCCTTCGTACTCGACCCTCAACCTGAGCTTCGGGGCTTCAACGGATAAATGGGACCTGAACGTCTGGATCAACAACGCCACCGACGAGGACAAGGTGGTCTCTTTTCAGGGCACCTCCCTGATCGGCAACATCACGGGCTTGCGGGCCATTTACCTGCAGCCGAGGACGGTTGGTACGACCTTCAGCTACTTCTTCCGCTGAGCGTCGGCCGACCGCAGCGTAGGCGCTGTGTTCGGCCCGCTTGATTGGGCGGTCACCGGCGCATATTTCGCGCTGGTGACCGTCATCGGGCACCTGTCGAGCCGTCGTGGTTCGACGCTGCAGGAATACCTGCTCGCCTCGCGTTCGCTGCCCTGGCCGGCAGTGTCCGCGAGCATCGTTGCCACCACGGTCAGTGGTGTGACGTTTATCGGGGTCCCCGCCCTGGTGTTTGCCCAGGGTGGGGACTTCCGCTACCTGCAGTTCACGGTGGCCGGCGTCATCGCCAAGGCCGCGCTGGGCTACTGGATCCTGCCCAGGATGTACGCGGGAGAGTTCAGCAGTCCCTATCAGTTCATCCGCGCCCAGTTGGGTCCCCGCCTTGGGGGGGCTTCGGCCCTGCTGTTCTTCGTGGGCGCCGTGCTCGGTCAGGGCGTGCGCGTATTCGCAGTGGCGTTGGTGCTCGAGTTGCTGACCGGGCTCGACATGGCGTGGTGCGTACTGGTGATCGTGGTGTTTTCCACCCTGCACACCTGGATGGGCGGCATCCGCGCCGTGGTATGGACCGATGCGATCCAGTTCGTGGTGCTGGTGGCGGGGGGATTGATTGCGATTCTGTTCGTGACCCAGGGGGCAGCAACGGGCTTTGGTTCCGTGTGGGATGCGGGATCCGAGGCAGGCAAGCTGCGGATGCTCGACTTCACCACCGACCCCCGGATCCAGTTCACCTTCTGGGCCGGCGTGTTCGCCATGCCCTTCCAGAACCTGGCGGCCTACGGCTCCGATCAGATCAACATCCAGCGCATGCTGTGCTGTCGCAACCTGCGCGATGCGCGCATTGCCCTCTACGTCAGCAACTTCGGCGAGCTGGTGGTGGTGCTGTTTCTCTGCGTGGGCCTGTCGCTGTGGTGGTTCTATGGGCAGCATCCCATCGATGGATCCTTTGCCACCCTTGTGGCTGAGCGCGCCGACCGAATCTTCCCGGCCTTCATCCTGACCGAGCTGCCGGCAGGGGTGAAGGGCCTGATGGTGGCAGGCGTCTTCGCCGCTGCAATGTCGAGCCTGGACTCCGTGCTGGCGGCACTTTCCCAGGTGACGCTCACCATGTTCCACAAGGGGCACCTGACCGGCGAACTCACCGATGCGAAGGCTGTCGCCCTGTCCAGGGTCTTCGTGGCAGCGTGGGGCGTGGTCCTTGGTGCGTTCGCCCTGCTGGTGTCCGGGTCCGGCGAGGCATTGGTCCCCCTTGCCTTTGCCATGACTGCCTACACCTATGGGCCTATGCTGGGCTTGCTGCTCCTGGCGATGTTCGTGCCGCTGGAGCGGGTTGGTAGCGCCACGCTGGGGGTGCTGGTGTCCATGACTGGAGTGCTGCTGGTCCACAATGCGAAAACTTTCGGCTTCACCGATGGTACGGACCTGGTGGCCTTTCCCTGGCTGTTTCCGCTGGGTGTCCTGCTCTGCGTGGGCACCGCGCTGCTGCCGTTGAAACGCCGCGCTGCATGAGGCGATATCTCTGCCCGGAGCGGGTGTTTGTCGAAGGCCGCTTCCGCAGTGACCTGGCCGTGGTCCTGGCTGACGGCATCATCGAATCCGTCCTGCCTGTCGAGTCGCTACCCTCGGATGTCGCTCGGGAAGTGTTGGCCGGAAGCCTGGCGCCGGGCTTCATTGACCTGCAGGTCAACGGGGGTGGCGATCTCCTGTTCAACGATGAGCCGAGCGTGGAGGGCCTTCGCCACATGGCCGCGGCTCATGCCGGATTGGGCACCACGGGCTTCCTTCCTACCGTGATCACAGACCGCCCAGCTGTCCTGACGGCTGCCCTGCAGGCCGTGGAACGTGCAAGCCTCAAGGTGCCGGGTATTCTGGGCCTGCACGTGGAGGGCCCGTTCATCGAGCCGGCAAAGTCTGGCGTACACGATACGCGCCAGATCCGTCAGATGGATGAGGCGACCCTCGAGGCACTCAGTGGCTTTCGGGCTGGCCGACTGCTCATCACCCTGGCGCCCGAGTGCGTGGCACCCGGCATGATCCGCCGCCTGGTGGATGCGGGCGCCACCGTGGCCGCCGGCCACACCAACGCCACCTTCGAGCAGCTGCAAGCCGCCATGGACGAGGGCCTGTCCGGCTTTACCCATCTGTTCAATGCCATGTCGCAACTGACGGCCCGCGAGCCTGGGGCGGTGGGGGCTGCGCTCGCTGCCGGTTCAGCCTGGGCATCGATCATCGTCGATGGACATCACGTGCACCCGGCGGCGATGCGCTTGGCTTACTCCTGCCTGGGGCCCAAACGCCTCGTGCTGGTCTCGGATGCCATGCCTCCGGTGGGGGGGCAGTCGACACGGTTCATGCTGCAGGGTCGCGAGATCACCGTAGAGGCCGGTCACTGTGTCTCTGCGGAGGGCAAGCTGGCCGGCGCGGCGATTGCCCTGGCGGATGCGGTGCGCGAAGCCCATCGTTTCATGGGCGTGACCATCGATCAGGCCGTACAGATGGCTACAGAGAGCCCGGCGCGAGCCGTAGGCCTCGATGGCGGGCGGGTTGCCCCGGGCCAGCCCGCTGATCTCGTACTGCTCAATGATCGTTTTGAGGTGGTGGCGACCTGGATTGCCGGTCAGCCGGTCTTGCCGCTGACCTGAGCGACCACCTGGCCAGGCGGCAGGCCGCGGGTACGGGCGAGGTGAACCGCGCCGGAAAGCGGATCGCCCAGCGGTTCGCGCAATTTCAGGCGTACGCTGACGGCCAGCCAATCGTGGATGCGTTGGGCGAGCCCCCCCATCAGGCAGCATTGAGGCACGCCGCGATCGAACAGGATGCCTATGAGCTGGTCGATGCGATGGGCGCATTCCTGAACGATGGGCTCCGCCACCGCATCGCCGCGCTCGGCAAAATCCATGACCAGCGGTGCGAAGGAGGCATAGTCGCTGGCCGTGGCCGTGTCCGTCCAGGTGATGACCTCGCCGGCCGAGCCGGAGAAGTGCGCCAGGATGGCCTCGGTCATCGGCGAATGATCCAGGCGCCCGTCGCGCGCCCAGAGCGAGCGTCGAATGGCCTGCATGCCAAGGTCGGCGCCGCTGCCTTCGTCAGAGACCGGAAACCCGTAGCCACCTACGACCACGATTTCCTCGCCGATCCTGCCAAAGCCAATGCTGCCGGTGCCGATCACGACGATGCCGCCATCCTCGCCACGATGCGCACCGATACAGGCAATGGCCGCATCGGAGGCGATGGCCAGCGTCTCGAAGGGGAATGGATAGGCGCGCAGCCCCGGCAGCATCCCCCGCCGATTCAGGCCGGCGATGCCAAGCCCTGCGCGGACACCGGCGATAGCGCTCGAGTCCAGCCCGGCCGCGGTGGTTGCGGCGTGCCAGGCCAGGTTGATCTCGTGCAGGCAGCGATCGAGCCCGATCCGGGTGTTGGCGGGGCCCGCTTCGCCACTGCCTATCACGCGGCCTGATTCATCCACCAGCCTGGCTCGCGTATGGGTGCCGCCCGCATCGATGCCCAGGAACAGGCTCATGGGTACAATCATACCCCAGGGGGTGACATGACGACCGAGGGCATCGAGGCACGCTACGCGGATCTGGACAGCTGGCCGGCCAGTCGCCTGGTGGAAGCCCTGCTCGAGGCCAAGCTGGCTGCCCTGGAAACGGTCCGGATACAGGCCGGGGCGGTGGGCGCGGCGATCGAGGCAGCGGCTGAACGGTTGGCCCATGAGGGACGCCTGATCTATGCGGGCGCCGGGACCTCCGGCCGCGTCGCCGTGCAGGATGGTGTGGAGCTGCTGCCTACGTTCGGCTGGCCACGAGAGCGGGTGGCCTTCCTGATGGCTGGCGGCGAGCAGGCCCTGATGCGGGCGGTAGAGGGCGCCGAGGATGATGCGGAGGCCGGCCGCGCCGAACTGCTGGCGCTGCAGGCCGGGCCGTCGGACGTGGTGCTCGCCGTGGCGGCGAGCGGCCGCACGCCCTATACCGTGGCGGTCGCGCAGGCCGCGCACGCGGCGGGTGCGCTGGTCATCGGCATCGCCTGTAACCCGGCTACGCCCTTGCTGTCCGCGGCCGACCACGGGCTGTGCGTCGGGGGTTCTGCTGAGCTGATCGCGGGATCCACGCGGCTCAGTGCCGGTACTGCCCAGAAGGCAGTGCTGAACGCCATCTCCACCGGCGTGATGGTCAGGCTCGGACGGGTCTACGGCAACCTGATGGTCGGCCTGCAGGTCACCAACGATAAGCTGCGGCGGCGTGCGGTATCCCTGGTGGCCAGGTTGGGCAGGACCGATGAAGACACCGCGGCCGTGCACCTCAGCGCGGCTGGTGACGATGTCCGGCTGGCGGTCCTGCTCTCGCTCGGCGTGGCCCAGGTAGACGCTGCGGCCGCGCTCGACGCGGCGGCTGGCAGGCTCGGCGAGGCTGCCGGTGCGCTGGGAGTGCAAGTCGGATGAGCGTGCGAAAGAGCAGTCTGGCCGGTCTCCTGCTGGCCGCCTCGCTGGCCCTGGCGGACACACCGGGGTCGGACTTTTCCGAACTCGACGCCACCCTCCAGCAATCCATCGAGGCAGGTGCTGCGCCGGGTGCCGTGGTGTTGGTCGGCCAGGGGGAGCAGGTGCTGTATCGGCAGGCCTATGGCTGGAGGTCGCTGTCCGAGCCTGTCGAGCCCATGACCGAGGACACGGTCTTCGACTTCGCCTCGCTGACCAAGGTGGTTGCGACGGCCACGGCCTTGATGGTGCTGGTGGATGAGGATCGCCTGGCGCTGGACGATCCGTTGTCGAGGTGGCTGCCCGACTGGGCGGCGACCGACAAGGCGAACCTCACCGTGCTTCAGTTGGCGACCCACGTGGCCGGGTTCGCGCCGGACGTGGACCTGGAGGCGCCCTGGATCGGGCGTGAGACGGCCATGCGCCTGGCGCTCGAGACACCGCTGGCAGCACCGCCGGGCGAGCGCTTCATCTATAGCGACATCGGTTACTTCGTGCTGGCCGAGGTGATCGAACGCGCGGCTGGCATGCCTTTTGAAGAGTTTGTCTCCGCGCGGGTGCTGAAGCCTTTGGGTATGCGCGACAGTGGCTTTCGGCCAGCGCCGGGGCAGCGCGAACGCATCGCGCCCACCGAGGCGGGCATCGAGCGGGGCGTGGTTCACGATCCCACTGCGCGACGCATGGGCGGGGTGGCCGGTCATGCGGGGCTGTTTTCCACGGTAGATGACCTCGTCCGCTACGTGCGCATGATCCTGGCCGGCGGAACGCTCGACGGCGTACGCATCCTCTCACCGCAGGCCGTGGCCCTCATGACCTCCACCATGACGCCGGTGGAGATGCGCGAGCGCCGCGGCATCGGCTGGGACATCGATACCGCTTTTTCCACCCCGCGAGGTGAACGCTTTCCGGTCGGTTCCGTGGGTCACACCGGCTTCACCGGCACCTCGATGTGGCTCGATCCAGGGAGCGGCGCCTATGTGCTGCTGCTGACTTCCCGCCTGCATCCGGACGGCACGGGGGATGTTCGCGCATTGCGCCGGCGCGTGGCAACATTGGCGGCTCAAAGGATACTAGGGCAATAGAGATATTGGCCCGCGTAGTTGCCCGAGCTTCTGCATGGTATGTTTTGGCTAACAATGAGGATTTCGAGATGAAAGGCATTTACTTCGTCTACATGTTTTGTCTTGTGTTTCTGGCTGGCAGCATGGTTTCCACCGCAGCCGCGGCAGACGATGCTCCAGTAGCCGTTTCAGAGCAAACGCCGGTATCTGCTGCCACGGCTGCTGAAGCCGAAAAAATCGTCTGCAAGACTGTCAAGGTGACAGGATCCAATGTGAGAACCCGTAAGGTCTGTACGACGCCAGCTTCTGCAAAGGCCAACCAGGATTGGGCCAGGGATCAGCAGGACCGAGCCGCTATCAATGCTTCCAGTATCCTGAACAGCGGCGGAAACTGAAGCTCACCTCAGAGCAACGAGTCATACTTTTCGCCGTCAGGTGAGACCGAGGTGCGGATGACGATCCAACGGCCCTATTTGCTTTTTCTCGGTGACGCACATGATGCACTGGCGGCCAAGACCGCCATCGGCGTGTGGTACTGGCGCCCCGAGCATTGCGTGGGGCAGTTGCGCCTGCCGGGTTGCGTGCCGAGGCTCGCCGCTCCTGAACTCGACCTCGCCGCAGCGGTGGCGGCGGGCGCTCGAACGCTCCTGATCGGGGTGGCCAACCGGGGCGGCAAGATTGGCGAGGCCTGGGTGCCGACGCTGGTGGAGGCCCTCGATCGTGGCCTCGACATTGCCAGCGGCCTGCACGTCCGCCTGTCCAGTGTGCCCGAAGTGGCCGAGGCGGCGAAGCGAAACGGTCGTCGCCTGATCGAGGTCCGCGAACCGGGACGGGAGTTTCCGGTGGCCAACGCCCGTCCGCGCAGCGGGCATCGACTGCTGGCGGTCGGCACCGACTGCTCGGTGGGCAAGATGTACACCACGCTGGCGCTGGAGCGGGAGATGCGCGCGCGCGGCATGCAGGCCGATTTCCGCGCTACTGGCCAGACCGGCATCATGATTGCCGGCGAGGGCGTGCCGGTGGACGCAGTGGTCTCGGACTTCATCGCGGGCTCGGTCGAGGAACTGTGTCCGGCCAACGATCCTGACCACTGGGATCTGGTAGAGGGTCAGGGCTCGCTGTTCCATCCTTCCTTTTCCGGGGTCAGCCTGGGACTGCTCCACGGCGCGGCACCGGATGCGCTGGTCATGTGCCACGAGCCCACGCGCACGCACCTGCGAGGCCTGCCGCACTGGCCGGTGCCGGAGCTGGCGGAGTGCCTCGAGCTCCACCTGCACTGCGCGCGCCTGATGAACCCCAAGGTACGCTTCGTCGGCATGGCCGTGAACACCTCCGCACTGTCCGAAGCGGAGGGGCAGGCGCTGCTGGCCAGCCTGCAGGACACCCATGGCCTGCCCTGTGTGGATCCCGTGCGTACTGGCGTCGAACCCATCGTCGATGTCCTGCAGTCCTGATGCGTGAGGTTCGGCTGCGCCACGAGCGTTGGCCTCTCAGGGAGCCTTTTCGGATCTCGCGCGGCGTGAAGACCGCGGCCGAGGTCGTGGTGGCCGAGATCAGCGAGATGGGCCTTACGGGTCGAGGCGAAGGCGTGCCCTACGCTCGCTATGGTGAGTCGGTAGAGGGCGTACTGGCCCAGCTCGAGTCGGCATCCGGGGCCTTGCGCGAGGGCATGACCCGTGCGGAATTACAGGCCTTCATGAAGGCGGGCGCTGCCCGTAATGCGCTCGACTGTGCGCTGTGGGACCTCGAGGCGCAGCAGTCCGCTCGGCCCGTATGGGAACTGGCCTGCCTGCCTGCGCCGGTCCCGTTGGTGACGGCCCAGACCATCAGCCTCGATTCCCCGGACAAGATGGCAGAGGCGGCGAGGCGTCATGCCCACCGTCCGCTGCTGAAGCTGAAGCTGGACGGTCAATATGTGGCGGAGCGCGTGGCGGCCGTGCGCGCCGCTGCCCCGACGGCCCGGCTCATCGTCGATGCCAATGAGGGCTGGACCCCCGAGGGACTGGAGTCGGCGCTGCCAGCCCTGGAGTCATTGGGGATCGAGTTGCTGGAGCAGCCGCTCCCAGCGGGTGCAGACGCGGCGCTCGATGGCATCGGTCGTGCGGTGCCACTCGCCGCCGATGAGTCCTGTCACACGCGGGCCGACCTGGAGGCGCTGAGTCGTCGCTATGATTTCGTCAACGTGAAGCTGGACAAGACCGGCGGCCTCACCGAGGCGCTGGCCATGATCACCGAGGCTCGACGGCTGGGCCTTGGGGTGTTCGTTGGGTGCATGATCTGCACCTCGCTCTCCATCCGCCCGGCCCTGCTCGCGGCCGCGCAGGCCGACTACGTCGACCTCGATGGTCCCCTGTGGCTGGCCCAGGATCGAGAGGGCGGCGTCCGTCTTGGCGAAGACGGCAGGTTATGGCCAGGTGAGGCTGGGCTGTGGGGCGGGCTCAGCCCGCGTCTGGTGCTCCAAACACCGACTTGATCTCCACGAACTCCTCGAAGCCGAAGGCACCCCATTCGCGCCCGATGCCCGACTGCTTGAAGCCGCCGAAGGCTGCGCGGGTATCAAGCCTGGCACCGTTCAGGTGGACGTTGCCGGCCCGGAGCCTCGCTCCGATTCGCTGCGCTTCCGCCACCTCCGCGCCATACACATAGGCGGACAGTCCGTAGGGCGTGTCGTTGGCAATCTGCACCGCCTCATCTACTTCGTCATAGGGCAGCATGCAC
>JAURMS010000345.1 GCA_030830595.1 Gammaproteobacteria bacterium
CGGCTGCCTGGACGCCCTGGGCCCCAACCGTGCCACCCTGTTCCAGCATCTGAACGCCGCCCTGCAGCTGGGTGAACAACGCCTGAGGGCTTCGCAGGCCGGTCAGGTAGACCTGTTCGGGCTGGACGCCGGCCCCGAGGCTCCGGCGGGTGAGCTGGAATTGCCCGCAGTGGAGGAGTGGAGCGAGGCGGAGCGCCTGCAGGGCGAGCGGGACACGCTGGGGCTGTTCCTGACGGGGCATCCCATCAACGCCTACGAGCGTGAGCTGTCTGCGCTGGTCTCCGGCCGCATCGTCGACCTGGTGTCCGCACCGCGTCCAGACGGCGAGCCGCGCTTCGGCGGGGGCAAGGACGTGGTGCTGGCCGGGCTGGTGCTGGAGGTCAAGCGGCGGGCCAATCGCACTTTCCTGCTGCTTGATGATCGCAGTGCCCGGGTAGAGGCCATGCTCTTCGACGACGTCTTCCAGGAGCACCGTGACATCCTGAAAAAAGACGCCATCCTGCTGGTCGAGGGCCAGTTGCGCTGGGACGATTTCCAGGACGACTGGCGGGTGAACGCCCGCAAGCTCACGCTGATGGACCAGGTTCGGGAGCGGGAAGCTCGCAAGATCATGCTGCGCTGGCCGGCCAACGGCCAGGGCGAACGCCTGCTGCTGGAACTGGAGGAGGCCCTGCGCCCCTACCTCCCGGGGGAGTGCGGGATCTCGCTGCACTACCAGCGGCCCGGGGCCAGCGCCACCCTCTCCCTCGGCGAGGACTGGCGGGTCAAGCCCACTCGCGAACTGATCGATCGCCTGTCGCGCATGGTGGGCGCCTCGGGCATCCGGGTGGTCTATGGACCGAGGCTCGACGGTTAAGGCCGCGGCTGGGCTAGAATCTACCCATGGCCATGCAATTCCTGGATTTCGAGCAGCCGATCGCCGAGTTGGAGGCGAAGATCGAGGAACTTCGCTTTGTCGGGGGCGATGCGGAGCTCGACATCGAGGAGGAGATCCGTCGGCTACGCTCCAAGAGCCAGGCCCTGACCACCAGTATTTTCTCCAGCCTCAGCCCGTGGCAGGTGACCCAGCTGGCGCGTCATCCCGGCAGGCCCTACACGCTGGACTACATCCCGCTGTTGTTCACCGACTTTGCCGAATTGCACGGCGACCGCATGTTCGCCGATGACCCAGCCATCATCGGTGGGCTCGCACGGCTTGAGGGGCGGGCGGTGGTCGTGGTGGGCCAGCAGAAAGGCCGCGACACCAAGGAGCGGGTGCGCCGCAATTACGGCATGCCCAAGCCCGAAGGCTATCGCAAGGCACTGCGGCTGATGAAGCTGGCCGAGCGCTTCCAGTTGCCACTGATCACGTTGATCGACACCCCGGGTGCCTACCCTGGAGTGGGTTCCGAGGAGCGCAACCAGTCGGAAGCCATCGCCCGCAACCTGTTCGAAATGGCCGAGCTGACCGTACCCGTGATCGCCTGCGTGATCGGCGAGGGCGGATCGGGCGGGGCGTTGGCCATTGGCGTGGGGGATCGACTGCTCATGCTGCAGTACAGCGTCTACTCGGTGATCTCGCCCGAGGGCTGCGCGTCCATTCTCTGGAAAAGCGCGGACAAGCGTGAACTGGCTGCCGAGGCCATGGGCCTGACCGCCGACCGGTTGCGTCGTCAGCGCCTGGTCGATGAGATCGTGCCCGAGCCTTTGGGCGGCGCGCACCGTGATCCGGCGGCCATGGGCGAGTCCCTGCGGCAGGCGCTGGCGAAGCACCTGGCCGACATCGAGGGCCTGCCGGTGGCTGAGCTGCTCGAGCGGCGCCGCGCGCGCATCCGTCGCTTCGGGGTGTATGGCCAGGCCTGACGCCCTGACTCCCGCGTCGCTGGAATCCCGGCTGGCGACATGGATCCCGACCTATCCTGATTGCTCCCTGATCGTCGCACTGTCCGGCGGGCTCGACTCCACGGTGCTGGCCGACCTGTTGCTGCAGCTCGCTGCAGTACGACCGGACCTGCGCCTGCGAGCGGTGCACGTTGACCACGGCTTGCAGGAAGCCGCCGGCGACTGGGCCCTGCGCTGCGCCCAGTGGTGCGAGCAGCGGGGCCTGCCGCTGCAGGTGCTGCGCCTGCACTTGGGTGCGGTGCCGCAGGGGCACAGCCTGGAGGCGTACGCTCGCGATCACCGGCGGGCGGCGTTGGCAGGCCTGGTGAAAGAAGATGACGTTCTCCTGACAGCCCACCATCTCGATGACCAGTCCGAGACGGTCCTGATGCAACTGTTGCGGGGAGCCGGCCTGCGAGGCCTCGCGGCCATGCCGGTCCGCGCCCGCCTGGGTCGGGGCTGGCAGCTGCGACCGTTCCTGGATTTCAATCGTCTGCAGTTGCAACAGTACGCGGCTGCCCGCAGCCTGCTGGGTATCGAGGATCCCATGAACGCGGACCCGCGCTTCGACCGAGCCTTCCTCCGGCATGCCGTGCTGCCCGTGATGGATCAACGCTGGCCGTCGGCGGCCAGGACCCTGGCGCGCAGTGCCGCCCACCTCGCCGAGGCCCAGGGCCTGCTCGATCAGCTGGCCGCACTGGATGCCTGTGGGCTGCTTGAGGCGGGCTGTCTGTCCGTGTCGGGGTTGAAAGAACTGGATGCATCGCGCCAGCGCAACCTGCTGCGCTGGTGGCTTCACTCCAGTGGCCTGCCGCTGCCCTCGACACGAAGGCTCGAATCGATCCTGCGCGACGTGCTGGGCGCCAGCGAAGGCCGGAGCCCCGTGGTTCGCTGGCCCGGCGGGGAAGTCCGCCGTCACGGGGACCGGTTGTTTGCCCAGGCGCCGATGGCCCCGCCTTTGACTGGACCGGTCTCCATCGCCCCCGGCCAGGACCTGGACCTGCCCGGCCTGTCGATTCGACTGGCGGTCTGCGAGGGCGCGGGGATTGCCCTGGAGTCGCCGGATGAGGCCCTGGAACTTCGCTTCGGGCAAATGGATGAGCGACTGGCGTGGGCGCCTGAGCGGCGGCCCAGCCGGGTCCGCGACCTCCTGCGTGAACAGGGGATTCCACCCTGGCTGCGTCCGCGTTTTCCGCTCATCTACCGGGGGGCAGACTTGTTGGCCGTGGGGCCCGTGGTGGGATTCAAATACAGGCCGGCAGCTGGACGGCTCGCGGTGCGACCGGAAATCAGATGGCAGACCCCGATATTATGACAAATCAAAGGCTTGCGAAGACCGTTCAAACCGCTTTCTGAACCGCTCGTCGGAGCCCTGTTCGCCGCCCGGCCGGTCAAATCTAGGATAACGGGATGGAAATCCTTGGATTGAGCCGTCGCCGGGTGGCAGGTTTCACCCTGATCGAACTGATGATCACCATCGCCGTGGTGGCGGTGCTGACCACGATCGCCGTCAGCACCTATCAGTCCTCGATCCGCAAGGGTAACCGGCGGGCGGCCCAGGCGGTGATGATGGACGTCAACACCGTCCAGCAGCAGTACTACATGGCGAACCGCGGCTACGCGACCTGGGCCAACTTGGGGTACACCTTGCCCACAGAAGTCGCGACCAACTATGAGACGCCCGTCATCGAGTTGGGCCAGTCGCTGGACTCGACCTGCGCCTTGGTTGCCAGCACCGTTCCCTCGTTTGTCGTGACCTTCAGTCCGAAGGGACGCATGCTGGAAGACGGTACCCTCTGGCTCGGCAGTGACGGCCGTCGCTGCCCCGCGGACAAGTGGTGAGCATGATGCGGCTCGGCACGCAGCGGGGGGCGACCCTTGTGGAGGTGCTGATCACCATGGTGATCCTGATCACCGGTTTGCTCGGCCTGGTGGCCCTGCAGGCACGCCTGCAGATTGCCCAGATAGAGGCCTATCAGCGGGCGCAGGCGGCCGTGCTGGTCTCGGACATCAGCGAGCGGGTTCTGGCCAACCGGATCCGTGCCGGGCAGTACGTGACCAACGGGCCCATCGGCACGGGCTCGAACTGTGCCAACCTGACCGCGTTGGAGGCGCGCGCCCAGTCGGATATCCGGGAGTGGTGTGAGATGCTGCAGGGTGCTGCGACCACCCTGAATGGGGCGCAGGTCGGCACGCTGACCGGCGGCAGGGGTTGCATCGAGCCCATCATCGCGGGGTCGATCTATCGGGTCTCCGTGGTTTGGCAAGGGCTGGCTCCCCTGGGTGGGCCTGCACCGGGGGCCACCGCATCGACCTGTGGGACAGGCCTGTATGACGATGCAGGCGGCGGCGGATGCACGGCGGACCTGTGCCGACGGCAACTGGTCTCCACGGTGAGGATTGCTGAATTGCTATGAACAGCGTAAGAGCCTTCCGTCGCCGTTGCCCGCCACGAGGCTTTTCGTTGGTGGAGTTGATGATTTCCCTTGCCATTGGCTCGGTCATCGTCATCGCCCTGGTCAGCCTGTTCGTGAATGCCAGTCGGAGCAACCGGGACATCGCGCGCAACAATTCCATGATCGAGAACGGACGCTTCGCGATGCATGCCATTCGCGAGGACGCCTGGCATGCGGGGTACTGGATCAATCACGTCCCGCGCTTCGACGACGTGGCTTTCAAGGACACGCCGGACGACGTGCCGGTGCTGACCAATGTGGCGCCCAATCCCTGCCTGGCTTACTCGTCGTGGACCACCAATTACCGCAAGGCCCTCATCGCCGTTCCAGTTCAGGCCTACGAGTCGGCGACCTTTTGCTCCTCGATCGTTCAGAACAAGGCGCCGGGCACGGACGTGCTGGTCGTGCGCCGTGCTGCCACCTGCGAACCCTATACCCTTGGGGTAGGGGACTGCGAACCGTTCGGTGCTTCGTCCGCGGAGCTCAGGTTCCAGAATTCGCTTTGTGAGGACGAACTCGACCCACCGGAGGTGGGGGGTGTCAAACCGCCCGCAACCCTGTTCAAGCTCTCGAACGTGACCGGCGATCTGACCCTTAAGAAACGCGACTGCACGACCTTGGCGGGCATGCGGCGTTTTGTCTCGAATATCTACTACGTGCGAACCTATGCAACCACGCCGGGCGATGGCATCCCCACCCTGGTGCGCTCCCGATTCGGCGTGAATGGCGGCGTTCTTGGTCAGCTCCCCGCGGAACCGCTGGTGGAGGG
The DNA here is from genome assembly GCA_030830595.1 of Gammaproteobacteria bacterium. GTDB lineage: Bacteria > Pseudomonadota > Gammaproteobacteria > Steroidobacterales > Steroidobacteraceae > SG8-30. The sequence goes on from JAURMS010000345.1 coordinate 5,086, forward strand.
TATCGAGGGTTTCCGGGTGGAATTCGGGATCGACAACCTCAGCAAGATCGGCGAGGCCGTCAATCCGTCGGCCGCCGTGGTGTTTACTGACCCATATGACCTTTCCACGCCGCGCAACCGGGGCGATGGCAGCCCGGATGGCGCCTTCATCCGCTGCCGTGATCTGGCGCCGTGCACCAACGCGCAATTAATGAACACTGTGGTCATGCGGGTGCATGTCATTGCGCGAGGACAGGACCCCGTGATTGGTTACACCGATGACCGGGTCTACGACATGGGCTCTGCACCTTCCATGTGC
>JAURMS010000346.1 GCA_030830595.1 Gammaproteobacteria bacterium
AGGCGGCGATATTGTGAAGTAATGCCCACCCCGAGGCAAAGACCGCACCAGAGGCTCCGCCCGACGGCTTTCGCCGTGCTAGATTTCCGGGTATGAAAGCCGAGTCCGTCAACCAGTCCGTGCCGCCGGATCCGGAACTCGCCTGGCGCGTGCTGGGCCTGCTGAACCTGTTCAGGCTGCTGGTGCCGATCGTGCTGGGCATCCAGTTCACCCTGCTGCCCGAGCAGGGCGGGTTGGGCACGGTCGCACCCACTATCTTCACGTGGTCCTTGGGTTTGATCTGGATCGGCGGCATTGGCTTCATTGCCATGCTGAAGCTTCGGCGGCCAGACTTGTCGCTGCAGGCCTACGTCCACGCCTGCTTCGACGTGACGGTGATCGCGCTGCTGCTGGCGGCGAGTGGCGGCTCAGACAGCGGACTGGGCCTGATCTTCGTCCTGCCCATCGGGGCGATCAGTCTTCTACTTCCTCAACGTCATGCCGCGTTCATCGCCGGCTACGCCGCGGTCCTGGTCCTCAGCCAGGAGACCTGGCTGCAACTGTCCTCCGAGGGCGCTTTCGGTGACTTCCCCCGCGCCGGCCTGCTGGGGCTGCTCCTGTTGGTCGTGTCGGCCCGCGTAGCCGGCATTGCCAACCGGCTGCGGCGCAGCGAGGCCCAGGTCCGGCAGCGCGACGTCGACCTGGCGAACCTCGCCGAGCTGTCGCAGTTCGTGGTGGAGAAGCTGCGCGAGAGCGTGGTGGTGGTGGACGTCGAGGACCGCATCCGTCTCATCAACGAATCCGCCCGCCAGATCCTGGGGGTGAGTGGCGACATGCGCGGGCGTCTGCTGGGCGAGGTCTCGCCGCGGCTGCTGTACCTGCTGGAAACCTGGCGAAACAGCGTTTCGCGTGGCGAGGAAACCACCGGGACCCTCATCGGTGCCGATGGGGCCCGGGAGATCCGCCCGAATTTCGCGCCACTCGGTCACCGCGTTCCATGCCCTACCATCGTATTTCTGCAGGATCTTTCCGAGCAGACCGAACAGGCCAGGCAGTCCAAACTGGCCGCCCTCGGTCGCTTGTCTGCCAGCATCGCTCACGAGATCCGGAACCCCGTGGGCGCCATGAGCCATGCGGCACAATTGCTGGCGGAGACGCCTGACCGACAAGTCGACGACAGCCGGCTCATCGAAATCATCCGCGGCAACGCCTCACGCATCAGCGAGATCGTGGAGAACGTCATGCAGCTCTCCGTGGGGCGCGAGGTCCATGCAGAGCGCATGCCGCTCAGGGAGTGGCTTGATAATTTCCTGGCCGAGGGTTTAGGCGGTGGTGAACTGCCGGAGGGCAGGGTAAGTCTTGAGCAACCGGAGGATGACCTGGAGATCCAGGCCGATCCCTCCCAGCTTCGCCAGGTCCTGCGCAACCTCGTCGAAAACGCCTGCCATTTCGGCTTGGGTACCGCGGATAAACGGGTGGAACTGCGCAGCGGCCGAATGGCCGGCAGCGGACGCCCGTTCGTCGAAGTTCTGGACCGGGGACCCGGCGTTCCTGAAGAACAACGCGAGCGGGTCTTCGAGCCGTTCTTTACCACCCGCCACGGAGGCACCGGCCTGGGCCTCTTCATCTCTCGCGAACTGGCCCAGGGGATCGGCGCCATGATGACCTACGAGCCTCGTCCGGGAGGCGGCAGCGTCTTCCGGATCGTGTTTGCCGATCCTTCACGCTGGGAATAGGCAGGCCTGTCGATGGAGCGGGAATCGAGCCCTCTGGTGCTGGTAGTCGACGACGAGCCCGACCAGCGGGAACTCTTGTCCATCACCCTCGGCAGGATGGGTGTCAAGGCCGTGCCTGCCGAGGATGTGAAAAGCGCGCGCAAGGCTCTGGGTCAACGGCGGTTCCAGCTCTGCCTGACCGACCTGAACCTGCCAGACGGAGACGGGCTGGAGATCGTGGAGTGGATTCAGGGCCATTCGCCTGATACGCCGGTCGCGGTGATCACTGCCCATGGAAACGTGGAAGCGGCTGTGAAGGCTCTCAAGCTCGGCGCTTTCGACTTTCTATCCAAGCCAGTAGAGGTCACCGACTTGCGCCGCCTGGTCCAACAGGCCATCCGGACCTCGGGCGGGAGGCAGGGCCAGCGTGGTTCCAAACTGCTGGGTGAATCTGTGGCCATGGCGCGACTACGGGAGATGATTGCCCGCGTTGCCCGCAGCCAGGCGCCCGTGCTCATCTCCGGCGAATCGGGCACTGGCAAGGAATTGGTGGCGCGCCTGATCCATGAAAGCGGCAGCCGTGCCGAGGGGCCCTTCATCCCGGTCAACTGCGGGGCCATACCCTCCGAACTCATGGAGAGTGAACTGTTTGGCCACCGCAAGGGCAGCTTCACGGGCGCCACCGCCGACAAGCCGGGGCTGGTACAGGCGGCCGAGGGGGGTACGCTGTTCCTGGACGAAGTGGCCGAACTGCCGCTGCCCATGCAGGTGAAGCTTCTGCGGCTGATCCAGGAGAAGGCGGTTCGCCCGGTCGGTGAGCAGCGGGAAACGCCCATCGACGTCCGCATTCTATCCGCCACCCACCGCGACCTGGGTGAACGGGTGTCAGAGGGCCGCTTCCGCGAAGACCTCTTCTATCGCCTCAACGTGATCGAACTCGCGGTTCCGGCGCTTCGGCAGCGAAGGGCCGATATTCCGATGCTGGCCGAGTCGATCCTCGGCCGCCTTTCCGAAAGGATGGGCCATCGACTGCCTGGGCTGTCCGCCGCCGCGCTGGACAAGCTCATGGATTACGCGTTTCCAGGCAACGTGCGGGAGCTTGAGAACATCCTGGAGCGGGCCACGACACTCTGCCAGTCCTCGGGAATCGGTCCCGAAGACATTCAGCTCAGGACACTTGGCGTTAGCGCGGATCGCATGAACGTTGCAGACGAAGGGGATAGCGATCTCGACAGCACCATCGAGGACATCACCCGGACCTCGATCATGCGGGCGCTGGAGGAAAATCGTTACAACAAGACTGCCACCGCGAGGCAGCTGGGGATCACCTTTCGCTCGCTGCGCTATCGGATCAAGAAGCTGGGGCTGGAATAGCCGCCCGGTTGATGCGGTAGACCCGCACCAGGGGGTAATCCAGCGGCCCGGGAATTTCCCCGAGCATCTCGAATTCGGGCGGCAGGGCGGCGGGATCCGACCACAGCAACGCATCTTCCAGCGGGCTGGAAGCCATCATCGCGCCCTCTCGCTCCACGAACTCCGCCCCGCGACTGGTTTGCACCAGGGCGGAGCGGACGCGAACGAAAACCAGGTCGACCTCCGGGGCAGCCTGCAGCAGTTCCGCTGGGGTGAGCTGGAACAGCGCATTCGCTCGATGAAACGCCTCGAAATGCTGCTGGGTCAGGAGGAAATTGTTAGCGATCACGGAGCAGTCGGTGTGAAACCGTATGTAATGGCCGTCGTTGGGTCGCGCCAGCACCACCGCCGGGTTCCCTTCGCAGGCAGCACCCAGGGCGTCCATACCGGTGGCACTGATCTGGTAATACAACTCGCCGCCCGGGCTGTACTGAGTGCCAGTCAGTTGGCGAGCGCCGGGCTGGAAGGCCAGCACTGCACCCAGCACCACTGGAAGGCGCAGCCAAGGAGAGGCCGTGGCCTTGAGTCCACGATGAAGCAAGACCGCGAGGGGCAACAGTAGCGCCGGCATGGCGTAGTAGTGAAAACGATACTGGACCAGAAGGAGGGGCATGAACAGCACACCATACACGGCGAGAAAAGTAATGGGCAGGGTCCGATCCCTCCACAGCAGCCACAACGTGCCCACCCATACGGCAGGGAGCAGCAGAACCAGTCCAGAGTAAGAAGCGATGACGGCTCCGATGCCCAACAAGTCGGCGAGCTCGAACAGACTCCGGGCCTCGATGATACTTTGCAGGGCAGGATCAGATGTCCCAACGAATAGTCCCAGCTCAAGTGAGTGACGCGCCAGGGGAACACCCAGAATCATCACCCCGAGTACCAGCCAGAACACGTGTCTCCTTATTGGCTGGGTGAAGGCCAAGGCGAGGATTGATGCGGCGGATACAAAGGCAAGGTAAAGGTGAAACCACGACAACAGGTAGTACTCAAATCGACCCTGCCGAAATGGTTCAGACGGGATCAGCACGAGCAAGGTCGAACCTAGCAATGCCATGGCGAGCGCGACGGCGGCGGGTTTCGGGACCGACTGGCCACGAAACCAAAGAAGGGCTAGGCAGGCAATCAGCGGCACCTGCAGGATAAACAAACCGTTGTGAACGGCTGGTGCCATGCCCAGCAAGCACCCCAGCAGGACGGCACGTACCCTGTTGGCCGGTTTGGCAGCCCACGCCAGACCCGCAGCCAGAAACCCAAGCACAAGAACGGACTCTGCCCAGTGATGGTCTACGCTGCCCACTCCAAACAGGTTGGTGGTGTGGGGCGAGAAGGCTACTGCGAAAAAGACAATTGATGCCGGCAGGGGCGAGATCCGCAGGCTACGGACCGTCGAGAGCCACAGAAGCATGGCCATGACCACTGCCAGAACCGGCAGGTAGGCGAGCACCGTCCGCGGATCGTCGGCTACGCCCAATGCCATGCCAAGGCGGACCAACTGCGCCATGGCATAGTCGTAGCCCCAGGGCCAGGTCAGCTGACTGCCAGCTGGTGCGTGGATGCGCGGATCGAATTCGTAGAACGCATCCGGGCTTGCTACCGTGTCGAGAATCCGACGAGCATGGTAGAAGCCATCATTGCCAAACGGCACGTAGCCATCCGGGGTGTAACTGACCGGAAGCGTGCTGAGCAGCATGAGGACTGTGACCAGCAGAGCCACCAGCCAGATTGCCAGGGTCGTGAAGGTCGGGGAACGATTCACTGACGCTGAGTCCGGCGACGGCTTAATGGAGCCGGGATCGCCAGGTAATGCAGCCGGCGCAGTTCACGACGTCCCCGAGTTACCGTATCCAGGACCAGCCCGCACACGCCGCTCAGGCTGGCCAGGATCATCAGCGCGCTGCTGAGGATGGCCGTTGGGAAGCGTGGCACCTGACCGGTGGACACGAATTCGAGAACGACTGGCACGCCGGCCGACAGGCCGAGGAAGAGAAACAGCACGGCGAAGAAGAAAAAGAACTCCAGTGGTCGTTCCTCCCGGGCCAGCCCAATGATGGTTCGCAGGATGCGCCAGCCATCTGTCAGGGTGCGTAGCTTACTGCTGCCACCGCTTGGCCGGGCTCCGTAGGGCGTGGGCTGCTCACCCATCGGCATGCGGAGTTCCAGCGCATGCACGGTCAGCTCGGTCTCGATTTCGAACCCCTCGCTCAGGGCGGGGAAAGACTTGACGAAGCGGCGGGACATCACCCGGTAGCCTGACAAGACATCGCTGCACTGCCGTCCGAATATCAGGGCCACCAGGCCGCCCAGCATACGATTGCCGAGTCGGTGCCCCGCACGATAGGCCTGTTCGCTGCTCGAGTGCCGCGTCCCGGTGACCAGGTCCAGACCCTGCTCAAGAAGGAGGTTCACCATCGCCGGAGCGCTAGCCGCCTCGTAGGTGCCATCCCCATCGACCAGTACATACACATCAGCGTCGACATCGGCGAACATTCGGCTGACGACGTTACCCTTGCCGCGCCGGGTCTCGCTCCTCACCACCGCCCCAGCCGCCCTTGCAACTTCGCTGGTGCGGTCGGTCGAAGCGTTGTCATAAACATGAATGGTGGCCTCGGGAAGCACAGCACGAAAAGAGCCCACCACTGCCGCGATGGCCGCCTCCTCGTCAAGGCAAGGCACCAGTACCGCCACCGATAACTTGCGGATCGCCTCCCCGTCCATGGTCCTCATTCTAACGGTATACGCAACGTCTCAACACGAGGAAGTTGAGCGAAAGCGCAATGGCGGAAGCCAACGCAAAGGGCAGGAGCGGCATGGCCGCCATCGATACGAAATACGTCACCAACCCAAAAAATACGCCCAGGTTGACCAGAGCGCCCGCCGCCTGCGCACCGACATAGGCAAGATACTCCCAGCCGGCACGGTGCCACCGACCGGACGGGAAGACGAAACGCCGATTCAATAGCCACGTTACGGTCATTGCCAGCGGCAGGGACACCAGTCGAGATGGCAATGGATCGAAACCTAGTCGGTGAACCATGAGCGCCAAAGTTCCGCCATCCATCAGGAAGCCGATGGCGCCGACCACCAGAAATCCGGGCAAGGTCGAGAGGCTTGCAAGCTTCAGGGTGACCCCCAAGTGTCAGAAAGTGACAAAAATTGTCAAAGCCACCTGCGCCTGACCCCAGTTGCCTCAGCAGCTACTGGTGTCGGCCGACGCATTTTTACCAATTTAAAACAATAAAAACAGAAGGTTAAAAATTACTTACGGCTATTGGCACGACTAGTGCATAACCATTGCAGGTCCGGGATGCCGGCCCGTCAGCAGCATACATAAGCTTCTAAGGAGTGAGTAGAGATGAAGACCATTCAGAAGGGTTTCACCCTGATTGAGCTGATGATCGTGGTTGCGATCATCGGCATTCTCGCCGCCATCGCGATCCCGGCCTATCAGGACTACCTGATCCGCAGCCAGGCCTCCGAGGGCATGAACATGGCCGCGGCCGCCAAGGCATCCATTGCGGAATACTTCGCGACCAAGGGCGCTTTCCCGGCAGGCAACGATGGCGCGGGTCTGGCAACGGACGCCGACGACGTCAACGGCAGGTACGTGACCGCCGTTTCAGTGAGCAACGGCACCATCCGAATCCAATACGGCAACGAAGCCAACAGCAAGCTTGCAAATACCAACGTAGCCATCGAACCGGGAATCGGCAGCAACGGTGATGTGGTGTGGCGTTGTGGGTATGAACTCGGCGCAAACATCCCGAACACCAACTGGGCCAGCGCGGATTACGGCGCGCCAACTGCTGTGTCCCAGACCAGCACCCCCGGCAAGTACCTCCCCTCCAACTGCCGCGCCTGATCCAGGCTCGGCAGCGTGTATTCTCCGCCCTAGCCAAAGGGGCAGAGAATGGGACAAGAACGGGCCCCTCGGGGCCCGTTCGCTTTTGTGAGGCCCGTCACTCGGGGCGGTGCGCAAATCTGCGATTCTCTCCGGGTATTTAACATTGCACACGCAGGGGAGTGCGCTACACTATGATGTGGTTACAAAATCCCGCACAGGACAGGCGGAACCTGTTGATTCTATGAGCCAGCCAGCTTCGATCGCCAGCGCTCCGGCTAACGCCACCCAGACCGGCATCCGCTCTGGCATAGGTGGCCTGCCCCAGCGACTTGTGCAGGACGGGCTGCTCGATGAGTCCGCCATGATGAGCGCCATGGCTGAGTCCCGGGAGCGCCGGGTCCAGCTGGTGACCTGGTTGGTCACCCAGAAGCTGGTGGCGGCACGAGAGGTGGCCATTGCTGCTTCCCAGGAGTTCGGGGTTCCGCTATTCGACCTGGATGCCTTGGTGCCCGATCAGGACACCATTCGGCTGGTCAGCGAAAAGCTCCTGGCCAAACACCGCGTGCTGCCACTCGCGAAGCGCGGCAAGCGCCTCCACGTGGCGGTCTCCGACCCCACCAACCTGCACGGCATCGACGAAATCAAGTTCCAGACCGGCCTCACGATTGAGGCGGTGGTGGTTGAGGACGACAAGCTCCAGGATGCAGTCAATCGCGCCATTGAGGTGTCCGAGACCTCGGTCCTCCCCAAGCTCGATGAAGAGGGTCTGGAACTCGACAGCCTGGACGTGGAGATCGATGAGGCGAAGGAGTCCGAGGCCGTCACGCGCGACGACGTCGAGGATGCGCCCATCGTCCGCTACGTCAACAAGGTCATGCTGGATGCGATCCGTCGTGGTGCATCCGATATCCATTTCGAACCCTATGAGAAACAGTACCGGGTTCGCATCCGGGTGGATGGCGTGCTCCGGGAGGTGGCCCAGCCGCCGGTGCAGCTCTCGCAGAAGCTCGCCGCGCGAATCAAGGTGATGTCGCGGCTCGACATCGCCGAACGACGCGTGCCTCAGGACGGCCGTATCAAGATGAAGCTCTCGAAGTCGCGCTCCATCGACTTCCGAGTGAGCAGCTGCCCCACCCTGTTCGGCGAAAAGATCGTGCTGCGTATCCTGGATGCCAGTGCGGCCATGATGGGCATCGATGCCCTGGGCTACGAGTCCTTCCAGAAAGACCTCTACATGGCGGCGCTCGCCAAGCCGCAGGGCATGATCCTGGTCACCGGCCCCACCGGCAGCGGCAAGACGGTCTCCCTGTACACGGGCATCGGCATCCTGAACACCGAGGGGTGCAATATCTCGACGGCTGAAGACCCGGCTGAAATCGTGCTGCCCGGCGTTAACCAGGTCAACGTCAACAACCGGGTGGGCCTGACCTTTGCCTCTGCCCTGCGAGCCTTCCTGCGCCAGGACCCGGACGTGATCATGGTGGGCGAGATTCGCGACCTGGAGACCGCCGAAATTGCCGTCAAGGCCTCCCAAACCGGCCACCTCGTGCTATCCACCCTGCACACCAACGA
>JAURMS010000347.1 GCA_030830595.1 Gammaproteobacteria bacterium
CGGCATTTTCAAGCTGCCGCCAGGTAAGGTCCGCACCGCCTATTTCGGGCCTGCCAGTCATTTCAGGCGAATCGAGGACCCGCGCGAGCTTGCCCGGGTTCGGAAAAAATACGGCTTGCCGGAGCGATACATTCTTACCCTGGCGCGGGTTGACGACGGGGGCCGTAAGAACGTGGCGGGACTGCTGGCGGCCTACCCGACCATTCATGCCAGTACCGGCTGTCCACTGGTGATCGGCGGTGCCGAACTGGAGCGGTGGAGGAGCGATTATCATTTGCCGGACCGAGGTTGGGGTGCGGACGTGTATTTTCCGGGATACCTGGATCAGGCGGACCTTCCGGCGCTTTATTCCGGTGCTCAACTTTACCTTTATCCATCGAATCAGGAAGCTTTTCCGATCCCACTCACCGAGGCGATGGCCTGCGGAACCCCGATCATCACCTCCAGGGTCAACGGATTGGCAGAAATCGCCGGTGATGCTGCTGTATTGGTTGATCCGCGTGATCCTCAGGAAATTGCCGACGTCACGGTCAGGCTACTGGGAGATCCAGAGGAGTGCGTCAGGCGAATCGAGGCCGGTTACCATCGTGGCCGGGATTTCTCCTGGCCAGGCTGTGCTCGCGCGGTGTATGCGATCCTCAGGGAAGCTGCTGGAAAGGAGGGCCGTAGGTGAGTGGCGGCAGGTTGATCCTTGCACCGCACCCGGACGACGAATCCCTGGGTTGCGGCCTGCTGCTTGCCACCTTCAGTTCCAAAGAACCGCTGCATATCGCCTTTGTCACCGACGGCGCGGGTCAGGGGCCTGACCGTCACCGGCTGGCCGCTTCCCGGGAAATCGAGGCAAGACGGGCTGCAGCTGTGTACGGGCTGGGCGATGAACAACTGCATTTCCTGCGCCTGCCGGATGGTGGGCTGGCCCGTCTGGAGATGGAATTGGCCCGGCTGATCCGTGAACTCGTTGCCGTGTTACGTCCGGCAACGGTCCACGTTCCGTTTCGGTTCGACGGCCATCCCGATCACCTGGCTGTCAACCGGGTTGCCTGCAAGCTGCATGACGCCGGCGACTTGCCAGCCAGTTTGCTGGAGTATTTCGTGTATACGCACTCGCGAATGGTGCCTGGTAGAGATGTAAGGAAATTAATTGACCCGCGATGGCTCACCAGCATTGCGGCGGAGCCTCATGCAGTCTTGCAGCGCCAGCGGGCGCTGGAGTGTCATTCCAGCCAGGTCAGTGCCGCAGGCGGCCGCTGGCGTCCGGTGCTCTCTCCGGAATTACTAGCTCGGCTGGCGAGCGAGCCGGAACGACACCTTGCGTATGACCCAGCGGTCCGAGGATCGGGAGTTCTCACTCAGGCAAGGGTTTGGGTGCCCCTCGCAGCACGACTGGAACCCTTCCTCAAATACTGGACAGACCGAGTGCTGCGACGCCAGCCGTGGCCATGAGCGAACCCAGGGCACCGTTGCGGGTTGCGTGCCTGGCTGGAGCCTATGTCCAACCCGGCGCGCGCCGGTTCATTTCGATGCTGGATGCGCATCCGCAGATCGACCTGGTCCTCATACTCTGTCAGGGGACCGGAGGCACTTGGTTGAATCGGCTCGCCGACCTCTGGACTCGTCGCCGCTGGCTGTTACCGGCAGTCCTGTTGATGGAGGGCATCAGCATCACTCTCGAGTTTGTCCGTGAGCCGGCGGCATTCATGAAGTTCAGCAGGTCGTGGAGCAGGTTGAAGTACCAGGTCGAGTGGTTTCCCAATCTCCACGCCCCGCGCGCAGTCGACCGACTGCGTCAACTCTGTCCGGATCTTGCCGTGGTCTACGGAGCGCCTTTGCTCAAGCCAGAGATCTTCGATCTGCCACGGCTTGGCACGCTCGGCATCCACCATGGCCGGGTGCCCGCCTATCGCGGCCGCAAGACCACATTCTGGGAGATGTATCACGGCGAGCGTCATGCGGGGATTACCATCCAGCGGATAGGGGAGGGTATCGACACTGGCGAGGTCGTTGCCACTGGACAGGTGGAGATCGAGGAGCGGAGCTATTCAAGTGTGTGGCGCGAAGTAGAACGCGTAGGATGTGAGTTGTTCCTTCAGGCGGTGCTCGAAGTCCAAGGTGAGGCGTCACAGCCGGTTCGGCAGGATCATTCCATCTCGAAGGGGCGGCTCTTCAAGCAGCCTTCGGTGTGGCAGATAGCGACGCTGCGCTGGCACCGTCGCAGGGCGCTCAGGCGGCATGGCGACACGTGAGCCCTCGCCTGAAAGTCCTGCTGGTTACCGAAACCATCCTCCCACAGTTGGGTGGGGGCGAGACGCAGGCGGATCTCCTGGCGAGCGGCTTGGCTGCGCGTGGCCACGGGGTCACCGTCGTGGCCAGAAGGTCGATTCCCGGTAGCCCGCCCGAGGAGCAGGCCCGCTACAGGGTGCTGCGGGTCGGCCCGGACGGTGGCGGGCGGTGGCGTAAATGGGGATTGCTGGTGACCTTGCCGCCGGTGTTGCGCAGCTTGGTATTGGAACAAGATGTAATAGTGGTGTCGGGTTTTCGACTGCTCGGACTGCCGGTGATCAAGGCAGCCCGAGCGGCCAACAAGCCGGTGGTGTTAAAAGCCGACAGTCCCGGGGAATGGTCTGGAGAATATTTTTCACCCGGACTTGCGGCATGGCGGCTTACCCGGGAGACATTGCCCATCAGGCGCTGGTTGGCCAGCCGCAACCGGAGGCTGTCCCAGGCCGCAGCGTTTGTGGCCATGGGTGAGTCACTGCGCCATGAGTTGTTGAGCGGTGGAGTAGCTGCCGATCGTGTGTCGGTGATACCCAACGGGGTGGACACGCACCGCTTTGCCCAAGTCAATCCGGAAACCCGTCAGCATCTCAGGTCGAGGCTCGGTCTGCCTGCAGGCCCCGTGCTGATCTTCTGCGGCCGCCTCGTGCGTTACAAGGGCCTGGAGTCATTGCTTGCGGCCTGGAACGATACGTCGAGGATGCATCCCTCGGCCACGCTGGTGTTGGTCGGTGAGGGTGGTCACGATATGGACGCGTGCGGGACACAGTTGCGGGCCTATGTGACCGATCGAGGCCTGCATGGGCGCGTGCGCTTCGTTGGCGCCGTACAGGATCCAGTTCCATGGCTTCAGGCCAGCGACATATTCGTGTTCCCCACCGAGCGTGAGGCGTTTGGGCTCGCACTGGTGGAGGCGATGGCCTGTGGCTTGCCCTCCATCACGACTACCGTTGGCGCCCTGCAGGATTTTGTGGAGGATGGTCGCAATGCCATTGTGGTGACGCCAGGTGACACGGCTGGCTTGAAGACCGCCATGGCTCGACTTCTCTCTGACCTTCAGCTGGCTGACACCATCGGTCAAGCGGCCCGGGAAGTTGCAGTCGATAGATTCAGTGCAGAAAGGGTAGTGACCGACTGGGAATCGCTGTTGATGTCTGTTGTACGGAGACAGCGCCCATGAAGCCCCTCATTGAGCCAGACGTGACCGTCCTGATCCCGACTGTGGGCCGACCGGTGCTTGAGCGGGCCATCGCGGCCATCGAGTGCGGCACAGCCTGGCCCTGTGAGCTGGTCGTCGTTGATCAGTCGGTTGACGCGATAGCCAGGAAAATCGTTGAGGCAGCCTGTGCCCGGGGTTTTCCAGCCCGTTGGTTGGCCTGTCATGGGCGCGGCCGGTCGCTTGGGCTCAATACCGGGCTGTCCGAGATACGCTCCCGGATTGTACTGATCACCGACGACGATTGCCTTGCCAGGATGGATTGGTTGCAGTCCATGGCGGCAAGGTTGCGGGCCAACCCTGGTTGTCTGGTGACTGGCAGGGTACTTGCCGAGGATGGCGCCGTGCAATTATCGGTGGCCGTGGATGACAGGGAAGCATTGCAAGTAAAGCCCTCTCCGAGATTCGATAGGCTGAGTGGTGGAAACATGGGCTTTCATCGCTTGGTTTACGAGAGGGTGGGTCCCTTCAGCACTGAGCCCGCCATGCTCACCGCGGAAGATGCAGAGTATGCCTATCGGTCGCTGCGCCTGGGTGTTTCCATTCTTTACGCACCGGAAGTCTGTGTAACCCACCTTGGCTGGCGTGATCAGTCAGCACGTACGGAGCAATATCGCAGCTATGCCCTGAGCCAGTCCGGTATGTTTGGCTGGTACGTTCGACAAGGTGATGTCTTCATGCTGCTGAGGTCGGCTGTGCACATGCTGCGATGCGCACGCCGCTGGCTGCTCGGCTCCCTGAAGGGTGATCGGGAGATGGCGACCAATGGCCAAAGTTACTTAATGTATTTTTTTCTTGGATTTTCCGTCGGGTGGAAGGCTTGGGCTTCCTCTGAGAGGGGCCGAAAGCGCTAGAATGGGTGGTGCACATACAAACGCGAGAAGGATTTCGGCTGGCGGTCATCATCCTGACCCTTAATCAGCGGGAAGAGACCCTGCGGTTGCTGGCTAGCCTGCTGCCCCAACTTGAGGGTGATAGCCGGGTGCTGGTCTGGGACAATGGCTCATCGGATGATACTGGCGAGGCGGTTACCAACGCCTTCCCCGGCGTGACGCTGCAACGGAGTCATTGCAACCTAGGTGTTGCAGCCGGGCGCAATGCCGCAGCGCGCCTGGCCATTTCCAGCTGGAATCCGTGCTATCTGCTGTTTCTGGACAATGATCTTGTACTGCGTGACGGTTTCATATCCACCCTGCGCGCAACCCTGGACGCTGAGATGGAAGTCGGGCAGGTTCAGGGCAAACTCCTATATCTGGGCGAGCCGGGTCGTATCAATGATGGAGGGGGTTCGCGAATCGTCTTCTGGTTGGGCAAGACCGACCCGGTGGGTTTCAAGGAGCTTGATCGGGGTCAATGTGAACAGCTGGCCCCCTGTGTATCCTGTGGCGGGGCAATGATGGTTCGCCGTCGATTGTTCGAGCAGCTTGATGGCTTCGATGAGGTATTCAGTCCATACGGGCCCGAAGACATTGACTTTTCACTCCGGCTGCGGGCATTGGGTTACCAGGCGATCTACAATCCGGCGGCGGTCGCCCTGCATGCCGCCAACCATACCTGGGGCAAGGGCGACGTCAGTGGTGACTATGCGCGTTCAAGGGTGACCCACTGGTTGAAGTTCCTCAGGCGGCACGCGACACCCAGCCAGAGGGCTGCCTTCTATCTGGCCGGGGTCCCATTGATTGGGCTGCGCATGGTCTTCAGGGAACTTGCACGAGGCAATGCCCGGGCAATACTCGGGTCGCTGAAAGGCATCGTCCGGCATCTGGGCGCATCCTGATGAGGGTCCTTATCACGGGTGGTACGGGCTTCACCGGCAAGGCGCTGGTCCGTCGCATGATCGAGTCTGGCCATGAGGTCCTCGCACTTGATTGCAAGGAGGGCTACCGCAGCGGAGAGATACGGGAGTGGGGTGCAAGGCTGGTGTTGGGATCGATCACCGATCGAGAATTGGTGAATCGGTGCATGAACGACATCGATATCGTTCACCACGTTGCGGCGGCGTTCAGGGACACCGCCGCGCCTGAGAGCCACTATCACCGGGTCAACGTGTATGGCACAGAGGTATTGTTGGATGCTGCCTTGCGCCATGGGGTGAAGAAATTCATCTACTGCAGCACCTGTGGCGTTCATGGAGATGTATTGAACCCGCCCGCCGACGAGGAGGCTCCGATCAGGCCGGCCGATTTCTACCAAAAAAGCAAGTTCGACGCCGAGCCTCTGGTTTTGCAGGCGGTTGAGCGGGGCTTGCCTGCAACTATCCTCAGGCCGGCGGCCATCTACGGGCCTGGAGACCTTGGCAGATACTTCCTGATTTTCAAGCAGCTCGAGCGAGGCTGGTTTCCCATGTTTGGCTCAGGCGAGGTGTTGTATCACCCCCTGTTCATCGATAACCTCCTCGACGCCTTCGAATGTGCGATGGATCCTGAACGTGGGCATGGCGAAGCCTATCTCATTGCCGACGATCGTTTCCTGACCATCAAGCAGCTGGTGGAGGAGGCCGCCGTGGTTATGGACGTGCAGCCCAGGGTTCGCTATTTGCCACTCTGGCCGTTGACCTTAGCCAGCTACGCCGTCCAAGCACTGTGCAGACCTTTTGGGCTTGCGCCGCCATTGAGCCCCCGAAGGCTCGAGTGGTACACCTTGAATCGCGCCTTTGACATCAGCAAGGCTCGACGGGACCTGGATTACCAGCCGCGTATCGGACTCGCTGAGGGACTCCGTCGTACCTGGGATTGGTATGTCAAGGAAGGACTGGTCTAGCTTTGGCGTGCAGCCTCGATCCATTCCTCGATCGAGTCGACTGGTTCCTGCGCCAGCCAGAAACGCCAGAATATTTCAAGATTGAACCACATCCACAGGCGATATCCGTGATCGACCCGACCAGATGAATGCTCGCGCAACATCTCCGCCAGCACCTCGTACCTGAAGAGCCCGGCCTGCACCAGGCGACTCTGCTCAAGTAACCTTTCCAACAGGATTCTCAGCGGCCCCTTGAGCCAGAGGCTGATCGGGAAGCCAAAACCACGCTTTGGCCGGTAGGCAAGGTCACGGGTGTAATGTCTGGCTACCAGGCGGCGGGGCAGGTGCTTCAGGTTGCCATGCCGAATCTGCAGGCTTGTAGGCACATGCATCGCAAATTGGGCAATCCGCCGATCTAGAAAAGGGCTACGAGCCTCCAGTCCGTGAGCCATCGACATACGATCGATTGTCGGCAATTGGTTTTCCGACAATCTCGTCCTGCAGTCGGTATAGAGCATTCGGTCCAGGAAGCTCTCAGCAGCGCCGTCCAGAAAATAGTCATGCAGTAGCCTGTCGGTGTCTTCGTCAAGGCTCCGCTTTGCCCTTCCAGCGAATAGCTGCTGCTTGGCTGCATGCGAGAACCGCAGGTGACTCAAGCTCTCTACATAGCGATCCACGCCACTCAGGTCCGCCATGTTGTCGAGCCAATGCAGGCGTGCGGCGATGCTCTTGTAGGTAAAGCTGTCTGGGCTAGCCCGCAGAAAGGGTCGGATAAGCCCATGCCGAATGGCTCTGGGCACTGCAGCGTAAATTTCCGCTAGGCGCTGACCCTGGTACCGATCATAGCCTGCAAACAGTTCATCACCCCCGTCGCCACCCAGGCAGACCGTCACCTGTTGCCGAGCCAGTCCTGAAACCAGGTAGATGCCAGCCGCGAATGGGTCAACCGGCTCCTCCATGGCGGACACCATGCGCGGCGCCAGTAGCGCTAGATCAGGTTTTACGAATGCCTCAGTGTGCAGCGTGCTTCGTGATTGGGCGACTTGCCGGGCCCAAGGCAATTCGCTTTCGCCGTCGTCGAATCCGGCCACTGCAAAGGTGCGGATCGGGTTAGCTGAGGCGAGGCTGGCGTAGTGTACGACCAAGCTTGAATCTATCCCGCCCGACAAAAAGCAACCAATCGGCACGTCACCCATCAGGTGTTCTGCAACGACTTCTGATAACAGGCCATCAAGCTCGTCCAGCAGGGACGTCTCTGCGACGGAATGCTTGGGTTGGTAAGACGGCCGCCAGATCTCCTCGAGGTGACAACCATCGGCGCGCACACGCATCAAGTGACCCGGGGGAAGTTTCTGGATGCCTGCAAAGAAAGTGCGTTCACCGGGCAGATAACGAAATGACATGTATTGGGAGAGTGCCGTCAAGTCCATTTCTCTCTGTACACCGGGCAGGCGAAGCAGGGCCTTAATCTCGGAAGCGAAGGCAAAACCATGTTTCGTACGTGTCCAGTAAAGACTTTTTTGCCCTAGCCAGTCCCTTGCAAGGATCAATTCACGGCTCTTGGTGTTCCATGCAGCCAAGGCAAACATGCCTTCGAGCGCCTGAATGCCGTTGGTGCCGTGTCCTTCGAGTTGCCTGAGAACAACCTCGGTGTCGCAATGGGTATGGCAATGCAAGCCAGCAGCGGCAAGGTCCCGCCGCAGCGTGTGGTGGTTGTAGATCTCGCCGTTAAAAATCAGGGCGAGGCGCCCGTCCTCGGTAATCATCGGCTGCCGACCCCCATCGATATCAACGATCGCCAGGCGGCGCATGCCTAACGCGATGTGGGAATCGACAAAAAACCCCTCGTCGTCCGGCCCCCGGTGCACCAGGGCTTCCGTCATGTCGCGGATTGTCGCGCTTCTCTCAGACAGGTCCGAGTCGTCAAATGACAGTATTCCGGCGATCCCGCACAAGTTATGTCACCCACATGTCAGCGAATACAACATAAAGCTTAATTTTCAAGATGTTAGGTAGGCGCTTGACATCAATATCGAAACATTTGTGTTAGAGTTTCCATTAGGCGGCTTAAAGCCGGAATCTGTGCACATAGAAGAGTCATAGCGTTGCAAACAAGAAGGTTTCACTCATTCATTGGCCGCGGCCTGGTTGCCAGCCTCGCGCTTTTTGCATCACATGCGAACAGCCAGTCGGTGTACCAAGATTATCGCCTGCACCCGGGGGATACCGTAACTGTTTCGGTGTGGAAAGAGGAAGGTTTGTCAGAAGAGATCACGATCCGTCCGGACGGTAAGTTTTCGTTTCCGCTCGCCGGCGAAATGATCGCTTCCGGGCGTAGCGTGAATGAGATCAAGAGCGAGGTCGAGGCCAAGCTTAAGGTGTATATCCCGGAGCCAGTGGTCAGTGTCTCGGTCAAGGACTTTGGTGGAAACAGGATCTTTGTCGTCGGGCAAGTCCGTAAGCCAGGGTTTTTCGTGATGAATCCACAGCTCAATGTCTTGCAGGCGCTGGCGATGGCAGAGGGTGGAACGCCTTTTGCCAAGCTTGATGACATCATCATCATTCGCAATAGCGGTGGACAGCAGCAGATTTTCGGTTTTCGCTATAGCCAAGTAACGGAAGGCAAGAATCTTTCTCAGAATATAAAACTGGAGAGTGGCGATGTTGTCGTTGTACCTTGAACTCAAGAACAAATCCTCGCTGATCGGGCTTGCCGTGGTGTCTGCGCTTGTCGCGCCGGTTGCCTTGGCGGCAGAAGCGCAAGTCCAGCCTCTTTTTGAAATTCGGGCAGTCGCTCACGACAATCTGGGCATGTCCCGTGTTCCGGCTGAACAGACTGATGAGTATGGCACCCAAGTGGATCTTGCTGCGCTGGTGGTTTGGGAGACACCGACAGGCAGCACCTCGGTCCGTCCAAGGGTGCGGTTCCAGGACTATTCCACAGATGACGACGTGACCAATTTCGAGGCTTTTCTGGATCTCCGCTCCCAATTTGAGACCGAGCGTAGTCGCTTTCTCTTGGTGGGGCGTTTCGATCGTCGGGACAGCATCCTCGCGGAGTTTGCTGATGCCAGTTTCGACGATCTCGATCCGGAGGATCCGACCAGTCCCGAGAGTGGGGTTCAGACTTTTGACCAGACCCGTCAGCGCTATGAGCTCCGCCCGAGCTATAGCTATCGGTTGTCAGAACGGACTAGCTTCGATATCTCAGCCTCATACCAGTCCATAGATTACTCCGAGGAGATTCCCGGCCGCCGTGTGGGGTATGACTACGTACTTGGGGAGGTTGGATTGACCTGGGCGATGGGTTCACAGACCGACCTGAAACTCTTCGGCGGCGCTTCCCAGTATGAGCGCGATGACGGTTTAAATGACACTGACTCACTACAAGCGGGTGTCGCGCTCGAGCATCGCTGGTCCGAGCAATCTGGAGTCTCGGCTCGGGTGGTATTTCAGCAAGACGACATCAGTTCCGGAGACCTGCCCGGCGGCCTTGAGGACGAGAATGTCAGCGCTGAGGTGACTATGTTTCGAAAGGGCGAGGTGGATGAATGGCGGCTAGTGGCGGGTAGTGCCTTTTCACCAACGTCCGCCGGTGGAATAAACAAAAACACGCAGTTGCGGGTCTCTTATCAGCGAAGCTTGAGCGAAAAAACCCGCTTTTCGGCAGCAATCCGCCACGTCGATTACGCATCGGTTGGCGATATCAATGACCTCGACGAGCGCACGTACACCACAGCAGATCTCGAAATCCGCCGTTTCCTAACCCCCACCTGGTATTTCAGCGCTGGCTACACCTATCGGTCCCAGGATCGTGACGGCCAACCTGGTTCGGCGGATGACAATGAGTTGTTCATAAGCATTGGCTACCAGGGGCTGTCGCGCTGAGCGCTACAGTCGGGAAGGACGATCTGAAGATCTCATATTGCGCACCGTCGGACACCTCAAGCCTATGAACAACACCGCGCCTAAGTCTCCTGCGGAATATTTTGAGGTTCTTCGACGTCGAAGGTCCATTCCGTTGGTAGTTCTCCCTTCCGCTATTCTTATAGCGGGATTGCTGGCATTTCTTTTGCCACCAAGCTATCGATCATCGGCGACCATACTGTTAGAGCCGGCGTCGATTCCAAAGGAACTGATTCGAACGACGGTCACTGATTACGCGGATGAGCAGATTGAGCTTGTACAGCGGAGGCTGTTGTCCAGCTCAAGCCTTGAAAGGATCGTCGCCGACCTCGATCCGTACCCGGAATTGTCAGATGCTTCCCTGGCGGCAAAAGCCACTCTGCTCCAGGACAATCTCCTGCTGGAAAGAGTTGATCCAATTACGATGCTTTTGGTCAATGCGTCCAATGCGTTTTCCATACATTACACAAATCCGGACCCAGAGATGGCGGCGGCGGTTGCCCAAAAAATTGCTGATCTATTTCTCGAGGACAACCGACTCGCGAGGAATGAGAGGGCTGAGGATACTCACGCATTTATTCGGGCCCAAGCCACAAATGTAGAGGAGCGCATTGCAGAGGTTGACCGAAGACTTTCTCGATTCAAGACGAGGTACGGGGATGCCCTGCCTGATGCGCAGGCCAGGAATATTGCCGCGATTGAGCGACTTGATCGTGACCTTAGGGCTTTCGAAGCGCAGCTGCGCAGCGCGGAAGATCGCAGAGCGCTGCTTCAGTTACAATTGCGGCAGGTGAGTCCCTATTTGACTGCCCCATCCGCAGGTGCTTCCGATCTAGCAACGCTGCGCGCTGAATTAGCCGATGCCAGAATGCGCTATACGGCTAATCATCCGGACGTCCGGCGTCTTGAGAGGCAACTTGAGTTGGCCCTAGGTAATGGATCACCGGGTTCCAGTGGTCAGTTGACCCAGAGGGAGCCGGATAATCCGGAATATCTGGGTCTACAGGCACAACTCCAGGGTTTGTCCAACGAGATCAACGCCTTGGCCTCCAACGCAGCGAGGGCCAGAAGGCAGATCGGCGAGTACGACTCCAAGTTAACTCTCGCCCCGGAGGTAGAAAGGGAATACTCTGAACTCACGCGCATCAGGCAGGTCCTGCTTGTTCAATACAATGAGGTACAGGCCAAGCTTCGGGAAGCCGATGTCGCGCGTGACCTTGAGTCTGAGCAGCGGGGAGCCCGCTTCGTGCAGATCCGATTCCCTCGGGTCTCGGATTTACCATACGAGCCAAACAGGCCGGCTTTGTTGCTGGTCGGATTGCTGTTTGGAGTGACCATCTCTGTCGTGGCAATTGCCGTTCGCGAGGGGACTGATCCAACGATCCGTGGACTCAAGGACCTTGATGGATTGCCTGGCGTTACTGTTCTGGCCTCAATCCCAGTCTTACTGAATCAGAGTGACCTCGCGGGTATCGCCCGCGGCAGAGTCATTTACATTGGCGCAATAGCAACTGGAATACTGACCCTTGTGGTCCTCGCGCTGGCGTGACCCGATTTCGACAAAAGCAACCTTTTATCCTGTAACTGACTTGGATTCATTACCGTGAGCATAGACAAAGCTATCGAAAAGGCGCGACGTGCGGCTCGGGATTTGCGGCAGCTAGGAGATCGCGGATTATCCGGGGTGTCACCCCTGACGCCTCAGGATGGCTTTGAAGTAAGTGCGCTTGAATCGGGTAATGCCCCGATACTGAGACAACTTCGGATAGATCCGGTTATCAGTAATGGCAACCGGATACTGCTCTCGGAGGCGCACCGACATGGTGCGTTGGAAGGCGCGGATTCGGCCTATCGGTTGCTCCGCAGCCGTACCCGGCATCGGATTGTTTCTGGCAATTGGTGGAGGCTTGCCATCACCAGCCCAGGTCCGGGGGAGGGCAAGACAACAACCGCTCTCAATCTTGCCTTAAGTATTGCGCGCGAAAACAATCGAACGGTCCTGGTCATGGACCTCGACCTGCGCCACCCAAGCGCCCTCCGATACCTGGGTATCGAGGCACCTATCCCCCTCTCAAATTATTTCTCAAACCAAGATCCCATCGAAAAAGTAATCTATGAGACCACAGTTCCGAGGTTGCTCGTGGCCGGAAACAATCGCCCGGCAAACAACGCCTCCGAGCTGCTCGCTACTCCCGGCAAGCTCAAGCAGTTGTTATCTACGATCCGCAGTTGGTATCGGGATCCCTTGATCCTCATTGACTTGCCACCGGCTTCGCTGACAGATGAGGCTGTATTGGTTGCGCCTCATGTGGATGCTTTGTTTATGGTCGTTTCCGAGGGCCGAACCAGGCGAGAGGTTCTCGACAATGCATTGTCGCTGCTTGGAGACGCGACCATTGGGGGATTGATACTCAACCGCTTTTCCGGGCGTCAGGCGGAGTACTATTACGGTTCTTACTAGCGTATTCGTGCTTTCGAGTTTAAGCGCCGGACTCATCTACCGGTCCGAGCCTGTTTGACGTGTACTGTGAAATCACGTCCAGTCAGCCGAATGGCTTTTTTCTTTCGAGCCAACAGTAGTCGGGCATAAGAGCTTTATGCGTATCTGCGTTATCGTGCCCAATCATCAGGCCGCGAGATTTGGGGGCGCACAGTATCAGGTCTCTCTGCTTGTGGATGAATTGGCAAGGCATCCCAACGTCGAGATTTTTTCGCTGGTGAAACGCGCCCCATCGGCAAGTTATCGCGGGCCCGACACTGTCGTCAAATTTGGATTTGTATCCAAGGCCCTTTCTTTTGGTACGTTTGTCCTGGATCTCCCCGGGCTATGGCTGGCGTTAAGTCGTCTACGCCCTGATGTTATTTACCAGCGTGTCGGGTGTTCCTTGACGGGTGCAGCATTGGCATATGCGCGGCACCACGGTGTGCGCCTCGTATGGCACGTTGCACGTGATGACGATACCATGCCAACGGAGACGGTCCGAAAGACGTTAAATCCGCTCAAGATAGTTGAGAACGTACTCTACGATTACGGAAAAAAACATTCTGCTGAGGTCATCGTTCAGCATGGGGCGCAAGCCCGAAATCTATTCACACATTACGGGCATAAAACAATTAAAAAAATTCCAAATGGACATCCATTGCCACCGTATCGAGCCCGTGAAGTTTCCGAGGGCCCGATTGTCCTTTGGTTGGCCAATCTGAAACCGACAA
>JAURMS010000348.1 GCA_030830595.1 Gammaproteobacteria bacterium
GTATCCGATCGATGTCGCCATCGTGGACCTCGGCCTGCCTGGCCGGGATGGTATGGAACTGATCAGGGCCTGGCGGGCTGCCGGGCGCAATTTCCCTATCCTGGTACTCACGGCACGGGACCGCTGGCAGGACAAGGTCGAGGCCCTGCAGGCAGGCGCCGACGATTACGTGACCAAGCCGTTCAACCACGAGGAACTCGATGCCCGACTGCGCGCGCTGCTGCGTCGCTCTGGGGGCTGGTCCCAGTCAACCCTGCGCAGCGGGGTGGTGGAACTGGACACTCGCTCACAATCGGTCAAGGTCGGTGGCGAGTCAGTGGAGTTGACGGCCTTCGAGTACCGGC
This sequence comes from Gammaproteobacteria bacterium, assembly GCA_030830595.1. Lineage (GTDB taxonomy): Bacteria > Pseudomonadota > Gammaproteobacteria > Steroidobacterales > Steroidobacteraceae > SG8-30. The sequence continues at coordinate 345 of JAURMS010000348.1, forward strand.
TGATCGAATATCTCATGCTGCATGCCGGCGAGGTCATCTCCAAGGCCGAACTCGCCGAGAAGCTCTACCAGGAGGACATGGAGCGCGACAGCAACGTCATCGAGGTGTTCGTCGGGCGCCTGCGCCGCAAGCTGGATCCCGATGGGGCGGTGCAGCCCATCGAGACGCTGCGCGGGCGCGGTTACCGGATGGCACGCGACTGAGATCGTGGTCAAACTTCCACAAGCGCGCTCGCTGTCCGGTCGGCTCTCGCTGCTGCTGGTAGTCGTCGGACTGCTGGGCTCCGGCACCGCCGCGTGGTTTCTGGACGGCGTTTACCGTGATCGTGCCTTGGAGGCGAGGCAGGAGGTGCTGCAGGCGCAGTTCCTCGCGCTGGTTGCCGCCGCTGAGCTCGAGGACGATGGTCGCCTGCTGCCCTCCTCGGTGGCCGATCCTCGCCTGTCGTTACCGGACAGTGGCCTGTATGCCGCGATTTGGCCGATTGACGGCGGCGCTGGATGGCTGTCTGACTCCACGGCCGGCGAGAGTGACCTGCTGCCAAAACCGGTGGCGCACGGAGGGCAGCGGTTCCAGCGAGTCGTGCTGGAGGACGGCACGCCGCTACTGGTATTGAGCCGGGCCATCAGCTGGGAGACCGGTGAGCGGGCGCGTCCGTTCGTCATCAGCGTGGCCGAGAGTCTGCTGCCCTACGAGGCCGGCGTGATCGAGGTGCGTCGTGCCTTGTTGCTCGGCGCCTTGCTGTTGGGCCTGTTGCTGGCGACTGGCGCGCTGCTTGCCCTGCGGATCGGGCTGCGGCCCTTGCGTTTGCTGGGCAGGCAGATCGGCGAGATCGAGAATGGTGAGCGAATGCAGCTGGAGGGTGCCTGGCCTCGTGAATTACAGGAGGTCACCTCGAACCTTAACCTGTTGCTGGGCAGTGAAAGAGCCCGCAAGGAACGTTACCGGAATACCCTCGACAACCTGGCGCACAGCCTCAAGACGCCGCTGGCGGTCCTGAGCGAGCTCGGTCCGGGCGAGGAGAGTGGGGAATGGCAGCGTCAGCTCGGCCGCATGCAGGCGATCATCGGCCATCAGTTGCAGAAGGCGAGTGCCGCCAGCTCCGCGCCGAGCGTCACTCCGGTGCAGCTGGCTGAGCCCCTGGCTGAACTGGTTGCGGCGCTGACCAAGCTGCATGCGACGCGCGGCGTGCAGATCGAGTGCCACGCTGACCGTGATACTGCCTTCCCGATGGATGCCGGGGACTTCATGGAGCTGGCTGGCAATTTGCTCGACAACGCCTGCAAGTTTGCGCGGGGTAGGGTACGGGTGGAACTTTCGCCCTGGACCGAGCCGGGTTGGCGGCGGACTGGGATCCGGTTGGTGGTCGAGGACGACGGTCCCGGCATCCCGCCGGCCCACCGTGCACAAGTGCTCGGCCGTGGCGCCCGTATCGACACCGCCGTCGAGGGCCAGGGCATCGGCTTAGCCGCCTCCGCAGACATCGTGGCAGCGCACGGTGGAACCCTGTCCATTGATGACAGCACGCTGGGTGGGGCCAGCGTGATCGTAGCCCTGCCCGGCCGGTGAGCGCGCGACCCTTCCCCGCGTCGCTCGAGCGCGTGAGTCCTGCGCCGGGACTCCCCTTCACCGAGCGGTTTGACGAGGTGGTCGCGGCGCTGGGCCGTCACCAGGTACTGGTGGTGTGCGGCGAGACGGGCTCTGGCAAGACCACCCAGTTGCCCAAGGCCTGCCTGGCGGCGGGCAGGGGTCGGCAGGGCCTGATTGGTCACACCCAGCCCAGGCGCATTGCCGCGCGCAGCGTCGCGGCCAGGCTGGCCGAGGAGCTCGGCGTGCCCCACGGCAGTGAGGTGGGTTTCCAGGTCCGCTTCAGCACCGCCGCGAATGAGGAGACTGTGGTCAAGGTGATGACCGACGGCATCCTGCTGGCGGAGATCCGCGCCGACCGAATGCTGTCGCGTTACGACACACTGATCCTCGACGAGGCCCATGAGCGTTCGCTCAACATCGATTTCCTGCTCGGTTACCTGAAACAACTTCTGCCGCGTCGGCCGGACCTGAGGCTGGTGGTGACCTCGGCCACCCTCGATCCGGAGCGGATCGCCGCTTTCCTCGACAACGCCCCGATCATCGAGGTCTCTGGACGTGGCTATCCCATTGAAGTTCGGCACCTGCCGCTGGAGGCCGATGCGGAGGATGACCTGGACCTTGACCTGAATGCCGGGCTGGTTCGTGCGGTTTCAGGTCTGCTCGA
>JAURMS010000349.1 GCA_030830595.1 Gammaproteobacteria bacterium
CTCCACCGCGGTCTGCTCCAGCGTCAGCAGGGCCCGGACCATGTCCTGACGCTCTTCGGGGGCCCTGGCGAGCAGGTCCGCCATGTCCTCCAGGGCATCGGCGCGGGCCGCGTCGTCCGCCTCGCTGCCGCCCGTACGCAGGGGAACCCACGGCACCAGCGGGCCGAGCAGGCCGGCGAGCACCCTGCCAGGCCCCGCCCAACGTGCCCCCAGCAGTCTGAGCCGGCCGAGTTGCTCCAACCAGTGCAACAGGCAGAGCAGGCCAAGCGCCAGCAGGGCGGGCGCATGGGACCCGGCAGAGAGGCCCACGGCGGCGGCGGCGAGCAGTCCGGCCAGAAGCAGCAGGCGTAACAGGCCGGACAGGCGTCTCAGCGCCGTGGCGCGCCTGGCATCCTCTCCGGTTTCCCCGCCGGGCAGTCCCGTGACGGCGACTTCCAGCAGCGCGAGGGACAGGGCCATCAGGAGTACGGCTGCCGTCACGCTTCAGCCCCAATGTCGGCCGAGAACGACCTCGAGGATGAACTTGGTCAGGAAGTAGGACATTGCCAGCAATGCGAAACCCCAGAGGAGAAGTTGCCTGGCCTGCCGTCCGCGCCAGCCATGACGAACCCGGCCGTAGAGCAGGGTACCGAAAATGGCCCAGGCCGCGACGGCCAGCACCACTTTATGAACCAGCCGCTGGCTGAAGAGGTCGGTAATGAACAAGGCGCCTACCAGCAGCGTTGCTGACAGGCAGATGAAGCCCAGGGTCAACACGGAGAACACGGCCCGCTCCATGCTTTCCATGGGCGGCAGCGCCTGCAGCCAGTGACCGGGTGCGCGGCCCTTCAGGGCGGCGTCCTGGAAGGCCAGGATGAGGGTCAGTACCGCGGCCGCGGCTAGCAGCCCGAAAGCCAGCGCCGACAGGGTCACGTGCAGGAACAATGGCCAGCCGGCCTCGCCGCTGATCCGCAGCGTTGACAGGCTGCCGGTGCCCACCGCCAGCGCCGCGGCCGCCACCAGCAGCAGCGAAGCGGGGCCCCGAAAACCCGAACGCCAGCTCAGGAGGCTGCCGATCAGGCCAAGCACCAGGCCGAACAGGGAGAGGCTGTCGGCGATATCCAGCGCAAAACCCGGCTGGGCGCGCAGCGTGAGAGCCAGCCAGGTGCCGTGCGTGAGCACTGCCGGCAGCGCGACATAGGCCGCGACCGATCTCTCGGCGCGCCTCGCCGCCGACCAGGCCGACAGGCCGGCAGCCACCAGGTAGAGGGCGATGACCAGGAATCCGTACACGTATGACCGCCCAAGGAAGGAAGCTGGATTGTAGCGCAGAGTATAATCACCGCATGTTCGATACCTTGAGTGGACGCCTGTCACAGGCCGTAGCCTCCCTGCGGGGCCGTGGCCGGCTGACGGAGGAGAACGTTGCCGACACGCTGCGTCAGGTCCGACTGGCCCTGCTGGAGGCGGACGTGGCCTTGCCCGTGGTCAAGGCCTTCACCGAGGCCGCGCGGCAGCGAGCCCTCGGTGCTGAGGTGGTCGCCAGCCTCACGCCGGGGCAGGCCTTCATCAAGATCCTGCACGACGAGCTGACCCGGGTCCTCGGCGAATCCGGCCGCGAATTGAACCTGCGTGCGCAGCCGCCGGTCGTGATCCTGCTGGCCGGCCTGCAGGGCGCGGGCAAGACCACCACTGCGGCCAAGCTGGCGAGGTTCCTGGTCGAAGGTGCACGGCGCAAGACCCTGCTGGCCAGCGCCGACGTCTACCGGCCCGCTGCCATCACCCAGCTCGAGCGACTGGCGGCGCAGGTGGGCGCGGGTTTCTTCAAGGCGGCGGACGGTGCTCGGCCGGTCGAGATTGCCCGCGAGGCCCGCCAGCACGCCCGCTTGCACGGGTATGAAGTGCTGATCCTGGATACGGCCGGACGCCTGCACGTCGACCAGGCCATGATGGAGGAAATCCGCGCCGTCGACGCGGTGCTCGAGCCGCTGGAGCGCCTGTTCGTCGTCGACTGCATGGCCGGCCAGGATGCGGTCAACGCGGCTTCCGCATTCAGCTCGGCGCTCGAACTCACGGGTGTTGTCCTGACCAAGGCCGATGGCGACGCCCGCGGCGGTGCTGCCCTGTCGGTGGCCCAGGTCACCGGCAAGCCCATCCTGTTCCTCGGCGTCGGCGAGAAGGTCGATGCCCTCGAGCCTTTCCATCCCGAGCGCATGGCCTCGCGCATTCTCGGCATGGGCGACGTGGTCAGCCTGGTGGAGCAGGTCCAGTCCCAGGTCGACGAGGAGCAGGCCAGGAAGCTCGCCGGCAAGCTGGCCAAGGGGTGGGGCTTCGATCTCAACGACCTGCGGGCGCAGATCCTACAGCTCAGCCAGATGGGCGGCTTGTCGGCCCTGGCCGACAAATTGCCAGCCGGCATGTTGCCCGCGGGGGTGGCCGGACAGGTCGACGACCGCCAGCTCAGGCGGCAGGTGGCCATCATCGATTCCATGACCCCGCGCGAGAGGCGTCGCCCGGCCCTGCTCGACGGCTCACGTAAGCGGCGGATTGCAAAGGGATCCGGGGTACAGGTGCAGGACGTGAACCGCCTGCTGAAGCAGCACGGGGAAATGGAACGGATGATGAAGAAACTCCAGGGCGGCGGGCTGCGCAAGCTGATGCGTGGCTTGGGAGGGCGCTTGCCGGGGGGGTTACCGCGCGGCTTCCCCCCGCTTCGCTAACCCTTTCACTTCCGGCACTTTTTCGTTAACATGCGCGGCTCTTTTGTCGCTGCATCGCGGTGCGGCGGCCTGGTGGTTATATCGAGGAACGACTGATGGTGACCATTCGTTTGACCCGGCGCGGCGCTCGTAACCAGCCCTTCTACCACGTGGTGGTGGCTGATTCCCGCAAGCGACAGGGTGGCCCCGTGCTCGAGCAGGTGGGCTATTTCAACCCTTCTCCCAGCGGCCAGGACAAGAAACTGGAACTCAACCTGGCGCGGATCGACCACTGGTCGGCCACCGGTGCCAAGATGTCTGACCGTGTGCGGGCGCTGGTGCGGGGTTACCGCAAGCAGGCGGAGGCGGCCTGACGGCCAGCCCGGCGAGTCCAGGGTCCGGCTGGGTCGGACTGGGCCGTATCGTCGGGGTGTTCGGAGTTCGGGGCTGGGTCAAGGTCCAATCGTGGACCGATCCACCGGAGGGCATCCTCGGCTACCGTGAATGGTGGCTGGAGGGCGACCCCCAGGGGCCC
>JAURMS010000350.1 GCA_030830595.1 Gammaproteobacteria bacterium
CATCGGCCTGTCTCGTACCCTGCGCTTCAGGCTGGTGGCCGAGCAGGTGGAGGATCAGGCCGCGCTGGATGCGGTGCGTGGCATGGGCGTGGAATTCGCCCAGGGCTACGCCATCGCCAGGCCGCAGCCGCTCAGGCCGGCGGCCTGAGTCCTGCCTCTCGCTCCAGGCGCTCGTAGCAGTCGATCACCTGCCGCACGTAGTGGCGCTTGCGCAGGTAGCTGCCAGGAAAGAAGCTGCGCTTGAAGCCGTAGATCACCACTGACTTCAGGTCATGATGGTCCAGTCCGAGATGCTGGCACGCCAGCATCAGTTCGCGGCTCAGGGTGGTGTTGCTGACCAGGCGGTTGTCGGTGCAGATGGCCGTCGAGAGCCGATGGGCGCGCAGCTTGCGGAAGCTATGGTCCTCGAGTCGCTGAAGTTGCGGGTTGGTCTGCAGGTTGCTGGTCAGGCAGACCTCGAGGGTGATGCGCTGGTCGGCGATGTAGGCACCCAGTCGTCGCACGTAGTCCTCTGGGTCCTCGATGTCGGGATCACGGATCGCGTCGGCTTCCAGCAGGTACGTGCCATGCCCGATGCGCTCGGCATGCAGGTCCGTGACCGCCTGGAAGATGGATTCCGGTCCGTAGGCCTCCCCGGCGTGCACCGTCTTGTTGAGGAAGTGACGGTGGGCGTAGTCGTAGGCCTCGCGATGGTCGCCCGCTGGATAGCCGGCTTCTTCACCCGCCAGGTCGAAGCCCACGACCTGCAAGCCTAACTCGTCACGGGCAAGGATGGCCGCCCGGGCCAGCTCCATCGAGGCCATGGCAAACAGTTCCTTGGGCTTCGCGTAGGGATGAGCGGCGAACAGCGTGGCGTAGTAGCGGCTGAAGGCCGCCGAGAAGCGCCGCATCGCACAGCAGATGATGCCGTACTCGAAGGGCGGCAAGCGCCCCTCGCGGACTTCAGCGCGGGCGTTGAAGCTGTCCCTGGCTTGCCTCAGTCCGCGGTCTACGGCCTCGATGGCGCCCACCGGATCCAGCCCAGAGTGGGCGTGGAGCTGCGGTGCAAAGCGGACCTCCAGGTAGAGGACGCCCTCCCGCTGGTTGTCCTCGGCCAGCTCCCGGGCGACCTGCTGCAGGGCCTCAGCGGTCTGCAGGGCGGCGACCGTGTACTGAAAGCCGTGCAGGTATTCGGCCAGCCCCTCGTAGCGCTCCTTGAAGACCGTTTCCAGCAGCCCCCCCTCGGTGTGGCTGGGCAGGCTGATGTCATGCTCCCGCGCCAGGTCGAGCAGGGTGGGAATCCGCAGTGAGCCGTCCAGGTGGACGTGCAGTTCCGCCTTGGGCAGGCGCTGGATCCATTCAAGGGTGATGGCGGGGTCGGTCATCGGGACTGTCCAGAAGGAGTAGATGGGCAAGGATACCGCGCCAATTGCCTTGCCGGGGTTTGCAGCCTAATCTGCGCAACCATGAGGCTCAAAACTCGCTTTGGCTTTTCTGCCCTGCTGGTCAGCACGCTGGCGCTGCTGCTGCTGGGCCTGGTCGCCGCCCTCTGGTCGGGTCAGCGTGCCCAGTCCGAAGCCGATGCACGGGCGCTGCTGTCCCTAAGGTTGTCGCAGGAACTGCGCCAGAGCTCCGACGAACTCACTCGCCTCGCGCGGACCTATGTGGTCACCGCTGACCCGGGGTACGAGGCTGCCTATTGGCAGGTGCTGGCCGTGAGGGATGGTCGCGCGGAACGTCCGGATGGACGCCGGGCACCGCTCAGGCAGTTGATGGAGGAGGCGGGTTTCACCCAGTCCGAGCTCGCCCTGCTGCAGCAAGCCGAGGATAACTCCAACCAGCTGGTGGCCATCGAGGTGGCCGCTTTCCAGGCCATGCAGGGCCGTTTCGTCCGCAGCGGCCAACCCTTCAGCCGGGAGGCGGCCGACTACGCCCCGGGCGGAGCTGTCGATCAAGGCCTGGCGGTACGCATCATGCACGATGCCACTTACCACGCCGAGAAGGCACGCATCATGCAGCCGATCGACGAGGCGGTGGCCCAAGTGGCCGCTCGCACGAGGGAGGAGGTCGAACTGCGGGCCGCTGCAAACCGGGGATTGCTGATCGCCGCCCTGCTGGTCGGCGCGGTGCTGGTGCTGGTGGTGTGGCTCAACCACCAGCTGGCACAACGGCCGGTGATCCTGGCGATCGTCGGTGTCACCCGAGACCTCGACGAACTGGCTCGTGGCACGGCGGACCTCAGCCGGCGCATCAAAAGCGGGCGTGACGACGAGATCGGTGAGTTGTCGAACGCCCTTGATCGCACGCTCGATCGCGTTCAGTCCCTGTTGGGCGAGGTCGCCGTGGCCTCGGGCGCCGTCACCCAGGGCGCGGTACAGCTGGGTCGGTCGGCCGCCGACCTGCAGTCGCAGGTGCAGGGGCAGGTAACGGCCATCAGCAAGGTGGCGGCTGCGGCCCGCGCCATTTCCGAGGGCGCGGGGGGCCTCAGCACGGAGGGCGGCACTATGGCCGCCAGTGTGCAGGCGACCGCAGCCCATGCCTCGGCCGGCGAGCAGGCATTGGTGGACCTCGTGACCGGTATGGAGGACATCGAAACTGCCTCGCAGGCGATGACGGCGCGCCTGACCTCCATCAGTGAGCGGGCCCGGGACATTTCCGGCGTGGTCGAGGCCATTGCGCGGGTGGCGTCGCAGACCAACCTGCTGTCCCTCAACGCAGAGATCGAGGCGGAAAAGGCGGGTGAGGCCGGGCAGGGCTTCAGCGTGGTCGCCCGTGAGGTGCGCCGGCTCGCTGACCAGTCCGCGCGCTCAGCAGCCGACGTGGAGCGCAACGTCGCGGAGATGCGCAATTCCGTGGAGGGCGGCGTGGTCACGCTCGATGGGCTGGCGCAGAAGGTCACGGCGCTGGCGGCGGTGGTGCAGGACGTTTATCGGGTCATGGGTACCATTACGGGCGACATCCGCGATCTCGCGCCGCGCTTCGAACACCTGGATGGGGGGGCACGTTCGCAGGCGGCAGCCGCAGCGCAGATTGCCGCGGCGGTCAAGGAACTCGAGGCCTCCGCCATGCGTGCGGTGGCCGCGCTGACCAGCGAAAGGGAAGTGGTGGGTTCCCTGGAGCAGGCGGCTGTTGCCCTGCGCACCGAGCTCGCTCAGGTCAGCGGATCGTAGCGCCGCCGTCCACGACCAGCGACTCCCCGGTCACGAAGGAACTGCGCCAGGACAGCAGCCAGGCGGCCGCCTCGGCCTGCTCCTCGGATTCCGAGATCCGGGCCAAGGGGATCCTTTGCAGCGTGGCCTGCTCACCGCCGGGACGGGTCTGCATCTGGCGCTCCATCATCGGCGTCCGCGTGGTGCCGGGGCACAGGGCGTTGACTCGAATACCGTCCTCGGCGGCGTCGAGGGCAGCGCTCCGGGTCAGGCCGATCACGGCGTGCTTGCTGGCGCAGTAGGCGGACAGGCCCGGGAAGCCGCGTACGCCGGCGATCGAACTCGTATTGACGATCACCCCCTTGCGTCGCGGGCGCATCGCCTTGAGCTCCGCACGCAGGCAGCGCCAGGTGCCCTTCACGTTGATCTCGAAAAGCTGGTCGAGGGTGGCTTCGTCCATGAGGTCGATAGCTACCGCATCCTGGGTCATGGCGGCATTGTTGAAGGCGCCGTCGAGGGGTCCATGGCGGGTCTCAAGCAGGGTGATGACCCGCTCGACTTCCCCGGGCCGGGTGACGTCTGCGGATTCGATGGCGACTCGTCGCCCGGCGGCCACCAGGGCCGCCACGGTTGCGGCGGCCGGTTCGGTACGGCGGGCGATGCCGAGTACCGCGGCGCCTTCGCGTGAAAAGACGTCGAGCGCCGCCAGCCCGATCCCGGAACTGGCTCCGGTCACCAGGATCACTCGACCTGCCAGCAGTCCTTCCATTGCGCTATCCCCTGTAGAGCTCGATTTCGTTGGTCAGCAGGCAGGTCCCTGAACGGGGATACCGGTCGGCCAGCCACTGCAGGGCCTGCAGTGCTGATGCGCGCGAGCCGAACCACCATTCCTCCACCTGCTTGCAGCGTATCCCCCATGCCTCGACCTGGTCCGGGGGCAGCGGCAGGTTGTTGACCAGCCCCAGCGGTTGTAGGCCTGCGGCCGCAAGCCGGGGCAGCGCCTCGGCGTAGCGGCCGTCAGCGTGGTCATCGATCACCCGAATCAGCTTGCAGGCTGTATCCGCCGGCGGTGGCGGTGCCAGCAGGATCTCCTCGCGGGTCAGCAGGCAGCATTGAACGATGGGCTCGGCAAAAGTGGCCTGCTCGTCACTCTCCATGGCCCCTCGTGAGGAGCGGTCGGCGATATGCGCGCGGCGGGCCTCGACCGAACGATGCCAGATCATGCCAACCCCATCGTGCGAGGCGGTGGCCGGGTCGACGTCGCAGTGCAGGTAACGGGCGATATTTCGCCAGCGCGGCATGGACATGCCGAGTGCGCCGTGCTGTCGCCAGCGGCTGATGAACCCAGCACGGTCCAGGCCTGGTGGCCGTCTGGCCAGGTAGATGAGCTTGGGCTGGTAGTCAGTCGAGGACATCGAGTTGTGTTCGATCGAAATCCGCCAGCTGGTCCAGCTGGCCGTTCTGGACTTTCCGGGCCCAGTCGGGATTGGCCAGCAGCGCACGACCCAGTGCGATGAGGTCGAACTCGCCGGCCGCGATCCGCCGCCCGACATCCTCGACCTGATCCGGCAGGGCCTCGGCATGTTCGCGTCCGCCGGGCGACTTCAGGTCGGTGCCGAGCGTGACGGATCCCACCGCGATGACGGGCAACCGGCCGAGTTCGCGCGACCAGTCGGCGAGGCAGCGGTCGCTGCCCGGGAAGGCCGGCTCCCAGTAGCGACGGGTGCTGCAGTGGAGCAGGTCGACACCTGATTCGCGCAGCGCGGCGAGGAAAAATGCCAACTCGTCCGGTGTGTCGGCGATCCGCGCCGCATAGTCCAATTGCTTCCACTGCGAATAGCGATAAGACAGGACCTTGCGCGGACCGAGGGCGCTGCGACAGGCCTGCACCAGTGCCCGGACAAAGTGCATCCGGCCCGCCAGCTCTCCACCCCAGGCATCGTCGCGCAGGTTGGTGCCGGACCAGAGGAACTGGTCCGGCAGGTAGCCGTGGGCACCGTGGATCTCGACTCCATCGAAGCCGGCCTCCATGGCCCCGCAACAGGCCGTGGCGAAGTCCTCGATCGTGGCGACGATCTCCTCGTGACTCATGGCTCGGCCCAGTGGGCGCCCCGGGGCTGCGAGGCCGGAGGGGCTCAGCCGTACCGGGGCGGGGAGGAGGCTGTCCTGCATGCCGACGAGGGAGGGTTCGAAAGCACCCACGTGCCACAACTGGACCAGGATCGCCGCACCCTCGGCGTGGACCGCTTCCACCACCTGTCGCCAACCCTCCAGGGCATCCTCACCGTAACAGCGCGGCACGGCCGAGCCGAAGTGGCCGGCCTGATTGGGAGCGGCACCTTCCGTGATGATCAGTCCGGTACCGCCGGCTGCCCGGCGGCGGTAGTAGTCCGCCATTGCCCGGGTGGGGACTCCGCCCGGTGCCTGCTCGCGGGTCATCGGTGCCATCACCACGCGGTTGGCCAGGGACATGCCGCGGTCCTCCATGACTAGCTGCTCAACCTGGAAGAAGGCCGTCGTGAAGGCCGTGGGGATGACAGCCACGGTGGCGCCCGGGTTAGGGTTGGTCGCCCAGAACTCCGAGGTGGGGGCAATCTCAGCCGTAACCTGGACCTGCTGAGAGAGGAGGTCCGCGCTCAGAGGCATGGAGATTCCGTCCGCGCTGGGAGCCGCGAACACCGAGACGGGGATGTAGGCATACTGGTCCGTAGAAAAGTCAGCCGTGGCCTTGCACTCCGCGCCACCGAGCTGGAGCATGGCGTTGCGCTGCTCCTTGGTGCGGCACAGGCGCATGTTCCGGGCCAGCCGCTGGTCGCCCGAAAGGAAGAACTGAGAGCTCCCACCGATACGGAAGCTCACCTGGCGGATGGCCTGGTAGCCCCAGCCGCGGGGGAGAGCCGCACCGCCGGTGTTGCCGGCCAGAGCAGCCGCGGAGTAGCCAACAACGATGAGGATGTGGCG
>JAURMS010000351.1 GCA_030830595.1 Gammaproteobacteria bacterium
CACGATGTTGCTGCGGGTGTTCTTGCCGATGTGCACCATCTTGGTGCCCGTGTCCGCCTGCTGGCGGTGGTTGGTGAGGGCGATGGAGTAGAACTCCCCCACCGACTCGTCGCCGATGAGGAGGCAGCTCGGGTACTTCCAGGTGATGGCGGAGCCGGTCTCGACCTGCGTCCAGGAGATCTTCGAGTTGCGACCCCGGCAGTCACCGCGCTTGGTGACGAAGTTGTAGATGCCGCCCACGCCGTTCTCGTCGCCGGGGTACCAGTTCTGCACGGTGGAGTACTTGATCTCCGCATCCGCCAGCGCCACCAGTTCGACCACGGCGGCGTGCAGCTGGTTCTCGTCACGCATGGGGGCGGTACAGCCCTCGAGGTAGCTCACGTGCGAGCCCTCGTCGGCGATGATGAGGGTGCGCTCGAACTGTCCGGTGTTGAGCGCGTTGATCCTGAAGTAGGTAGACAACTCCATCGGGCAGCGCACACCCGGCGGCACGTAAACGAAGGACCCGTCCGAGAAGACTGCCGAATTCAGCGCCGCGTAAAAATTGTCGCGGACCGGCACCACGCTGCCGAGGTACTTCTCGATCAGGGCCGGATGGTTCTTCACCGCCTCGGAGAACGGGCAGAAGATCACCCCGGCCTCGGCCAGGCGGCCCTTGAAGGTGGTGGCCACCGAGACGCTGTCGAACACTGCATCGACGGCCACGCCAGCCAGCCGGGCGCGTTCGTGGAGCGGGATGCCCAGCTTGTCGTAGGTCTCCAGAAGTTTCGGGTCGACCTCCTCGAGGCTCTTGGGTCCGTCCTTCTTGCTGCGCGGGGCGGAGTAGTAGGAGATGGCCTGGAAATCGATGGGTGTGTAGTGCACCCGGGCCCACGAGGGTTCGCGCATCCTGCCCCAGGTCCTGAGGGCCTTGAGGCGCCACTCCAGCATGAAGGCGGGCTCGCCCTTGAGCGCGGAGATGCGTCGCACCACGTCCTCGTCGAGCCCGGGCGGCAGGGTCTCGCTCTCGATGTCGGTGACGAAGCCGTGCTGGTACTTGCGGCCGACGATGGCGTCGAGGTCCTGGGTCTCGCTGGCCATGGGGTTCCTCCGGAAAAGTCTAGACTCGGGTCAAGGGCTGCCAGCCCGCATCCAGTGCGGCTCGCAGGTTGGGGGCCCGCACCCGGGCGTCGTGGTCCATCAGGTCGGCGAGGCTCAGCCCCTCCAGCGCGCTGCGCAGGGCACGGCTGACTCGCTGCCAGCTGAGGCCGACGCCGCAGGTGGGCTCCAGTTCGCAATGCCCGCCGTGGATGGCGCACTCGGTGAGCGCCACCGGCCCTTCCACCGCATCGATGATTTCTGCCGCGCTGATGTGTGCGGGCGGCCGTGCCAGCTGGTAGCCTCCACGCGCTCCCCGGGTCGAGCTGACCAGTCCCGCACGGTGCAGTTCCTTCAACAGCTTGCTAACCGTCGCCGCGCCGATGCCGGTCCGGTCGGCGAGTCCGGACGCGCTATGCAGGGCCTGCGGCTGGGCCGACAGGGCCGCCAGCAGGACCGTCGCATAGTCCGTCAGTTTGCTGATGCGCAACATACAGTACTATTTTAGTCCTATTAACGGATAATGGGTAGCGTGATGGACTCCCCGGCAGGCCCGAGGGCCTTTGGTAGAATCGCGGCCCCCTGGAGGTAGCCCGACCGTGAACAGTACGGCACGCGATGAACGGATCGTCGAGGTCACTGGCGTGCGTTACGCTGCCGGCGGGCGCGCCATATTCGATGGTCTCGACCTGAGCGTCCGACGCGGCAGCGTTACAGCCGTCATGGGCCCCAGCGGCACCGGTAAGACCACCCTGTTGCGCCTTATTTCAGGACAGGCCGAGCCCGAGGCAGGCTCGGTCCGTGTATTCGGGCGCGAACTGGCCGGGTTGTCGCGGGCTGAGATCTACGCGATGCGTCGCCGAATGGGGATGCTGTTCCAGCAGGGCGCGCTGCTGACCGATCTCGACGTGTACGAGAACGTGGCCTTCCCCCTGCGGGAGCACGCCCGCCTGCCGGAGGCCCTGGTGCGGATGATGGTGCTGACCCGACTGGAGGCGGTCGGGTTGCGCGGCGCGGCCCGACTGATGCCCTGGGAATTGTCCGGCGGCATGGCCCGCCGTGTGGCGCTCGCCCGGGCCATTGTGATGGACCCGGAACTCCTGATCTATGACGAGCCCTTCGTGGGGCTGGATCCGATCTCCATGGGTGTCGTGTTGCGACTGATCCGGGAACTCAACGACACGCTGGGGATCACCAGTATCGTGGTGTCGCACGATGTCGAGGAAATTGCCAAGGTGGCCGATGAGGCCTGGCTGCTTTCCGGGGGGCGGGTGGTCGCTTCGGGCGCACCCGGCGACCTGCTGGCCAGCGAGGATCCCCCGGTGAGGCAGTTCATGCGGGGCCTGGCCGACGGCCCGGTTCCGTTCCATTACTCGGCCGCCCCCCTGCGCGACGAGTTGTTCGGAGAAGGTCCGTGAGCTCCGGTCCACTCGCATCCATACGGGAGGTTGGTCGCTACGCCCTCTTCGTCGGCGGGCTGGTGGCCGAAGTCCCGCGTGCTCTCCTGCGCCCCGGGCTCGTGGTCCAGCAGGTCTATAACGCCGGGGCTTTGTCGCTGGTCATCGTCATGTTGAGTGGGCTGTTCGTCGGTATGGTCCTGGGCCTGCAGGGCTTCGACCTTCTTGAGCGCTTCGGCTCAGAGGAGTCGCTCGGCACGGCCGCAGCGCTGGGCCTGGTCAAGGAGCTCGGCCCCGTAGTGACCGCGTTGCTGTTCGCGGGTCGCGCCGGGACGGCACTGGCCTCCGAGATCGGCCTGATGCGCGCGACCGACCAGCTCGCAGCCATGGAGATGATGGCGGTCGATCCAGTGCGCCGGGTGGTCGTGCCTCGCTTCCTGGGTGGGGTGATTTCCATGCCGCTGCTGGCCGCCATTTTCAGCATGATCGGCATCTACGGGGCGCAGCTGGTCGGCGTACAGATGATGGGCGTCGATCCAGGGCAGTTCTGGTCTCAGATGCGTGGCGCCGTCGAGCAGGCGGATGTGATGGAGGGCGTGATCAAGAGTGTGGTGTTCGGGCTGTCGTGCAGCGCGATTGCCGTCTACGAGGGCTTTCACGCCGCGCCGACCGCTGAAGGCGTGGGCAGGGCGACCACCCGCACCGTGGTCCTGTCCTCAGTGATGGTGCTGCTGCTGGATTACATGTTGACCGCGATCCTGCTGTAGACAGGGCCGCACAGGAGTTGAGCATGCGTTCAAATAAGGCGATGGAGATCGGTACCGGGTTGTTCGTGCTACTCGGTTTTGCGGCCATGTTCTTCCTGGTGACCCAGATCACCAGTCGGGAGGTGGGCTTCGGCGAGCGCAGTTACCGCATCGGCGCTGCGTTCGAGCAGGTGGGTGGGCTGAAGCCGGGTGCGCCGGTCTCGATGTCCGGGGTGACCGTGGGTCGGGTGGAAAGCATCGGCTACGACTTCGACGCCTATCAGGCCGAGGTGGTGCTCCGTATCGAGTCACGTTATGACCGGATTCCCGACGACAGCGATGCAGCCATCTATACCGCCGGCCTGCTAGGTGGGCAGTACGTGGGTATTGGCCCGGGCGGGTCGGAAACCTTTTTGCAGGATGGTGATCAGATTGAGTTCACGCAGTCCGCCATCGTGCTCGAGAACCTGATCAGCAAGTTCCTGTTCTCGAGGGCCGAAGAGGCGGGTACCGAGGAGATGGAGTAACCAGCATGAGAGTGAAGCTAGCGCTTGTCGCTGCCCTGGCACTGATGACCGGCATGGCCGGAGCCGAGACGCCTGCCGAGGTACCGGGTCCGGCGCCGCAGGCGCTGATGGAGACCGCCTCAGCGCGCGTGCTGAACGCCCTGGAAGCCGATCGCGAGACTTATCGTAAGGACGTCAGGAAACTGACCAACCTGGTCGAGACCGAGTTGCTGCCCCATTTCGACACCGAGTACACCGCCCGTCTGGTGCTCGGCAAGTACTGGCGGGACGCTTCGCCGTCCCAGCGTAACCGCTTCATCAAGGCCTTCTACCACTCCTTGCTGGGGAAATATGGCACCGCGGTGGCCGGGTTTACCTCGGATCGGCTGAAGATGTTGCCGTTCCAGGGAGACCTGGCCAGCGGTCGGGCGACGGTGCGCACCGAGATCCAGCTCAGCGACGGCACGATGGTGCCGGTCAATTATTCGCTCAGGGCCACGGCCTCTGGCTGGAAAGCCTGGGATGTCACCATCGAGGGCATTTCCTACGTCAAGAACTTCCGCAACGACATCGGTGCTGAAGTAAGCCAGCGCGGGCTCGATGCGGTCATTGCCCGCCTCGAGGCCGAGGCCAAGGCCGGCGGCCTGGGCAGTTGAGCATGTCGGTCAAC